>JBOGZB010000171.1:0-2737 GCA_050697175.1 Solirubrobacterales bacterium
GACGCCGTTCGCGTCGACCCGGATCCGCGCCTCGGGTCCGATCGCCGCCCTCACGGCGGCGACCTGTTCGACGTCCCCCGGCACCCCGACCTTCAGCTTGAAGGTTCGGAATCCACGCCCGAGCCACTCGGCCGCATCCCGGGCGACGGCTTCCGGCGGCCCGGCCACCAGGGTGGCGTTGCACTCGATCGGCTCGGCGGAGTCGGCGCCCAGGTGTCGCCATGCCGGAACGCCGTCCAGCTTGGACGCGAGGTCGATCAGCGCCATCTCGATCGCGGCCCGGGCCGGGCTGGACAGTCCGGCGGCCAGCGGCGCCGGATCGACTCCGTCCGGACCGACGTTCAGGCCGACCAGCCGCTCAGCGCATCGCTCTCGGACCTCGCGCTCGACCTGGCGCAGCCCGGCTCCGCCGCGAAGCGACATCGGGACCGCCTCGCCGAGCCCGACCGGGCCCTCATCGCTCGACAGCTCCAGCAGCACCATTTCGCGGCGCTCGAGCCTGCCGCGCGCCGTCACGTACTCGCTCGCGAAGGGCAGGGCGTACGGAGTCGCGTCTGCCCGGGTGATCCGCATCAGGCGGAGATCAGGAGCCCGGCCGAGAGGAGCACGCTGAACGCGGCGAGCAGCGCGCCCGTCCCCGCCAGCGCACCGTTCAGCGAGGGGCCGTCGGTCCGGGTCATCACTGCGGCGAGCGGTCGCCGGGCGAGCGGCGCCGCGGCGAGTGCCAGCAGTCCCCAGGCCGGGCCGCCCGTGGCGAGGAGGGTCACGGGAACGGCCACGAAGGCGACCGCGATCAGGGCCGCGTACAGGCGGCGGGTCCGGGCGCGTCCGATCCGCACCGCGAGGGTGGTCTTTCCGGCCCGCCGGTCGGTGTCGAGGTCGCGGACGTTGTTGACGACCAAGATCGCGGTGGCCAGGAAGCCGACCGCGAGCGAGAGGCCGAACGGAAGCCAGTCGAGTCGCTCGAGCTGCGCGTAGTAGGAGCCGTTGACCGCGACCAGCCCGAAGAACAGGAAGACGAACACCTCCCCGAGGCCCTCGTAGCCATAAGGGCGAGGGCCGCCCGTGTAAAGGACCCCGGCCAGGATCGATGCCGCTCCGACGATCAGGATCACGACCCCCGCGACGATCGTCAGGTAGATGCCGGCAAGCACCGCGGCGCCGAAGGCGACCCAGGTGGCAACCAGGACGCGCCGCGGCGCCACAAGCCCGGACGAGGTGACCCGAACCGGTCCGAGCCGGTCGGCTGTGTCGGCCCCCCGCTTGGCGTCCGAGTAGTCGTTGGAGAGATTGGTCCCGATCTGGATGAAGATGCTGCCGAGAAGCGCCGCGACGAACGCCCCGACCCGCAGGTCGTCGTTCACCTGAACCGCGGCGGCCGTCCCGACCAGCACCGGGGCGATCGCCGCCGGGAGGGTCCGCGGCCTCGCGGCCATCAACCAGATTCGGAAGTTACCCACCCGCTACGGACGCTTGGGAAACTTGGAGAAGTCGGGTTCGCGTCCCTCGACGTAGGCGTTTCGCCCCTCCTGGCCCTCCTCGGACATGTAGAACAGGAGGGTGGCGTCGTGGGCGAGCTGCTGGATCCCCGAGACGCCGTCCTCGTCGGCGTTGAAGCTCGATTTCAGGAGCCGCAGCGCGAGGGGCGAGAGGCTCGACATCTCCCGGCACCAGGCGACGGTCTCGCGCTCCAGGTCGGCGAGCGGGACGACCGCGTTGACGAGGCCCATGTCGAGCGCCTCGCCGGCGTCGTAGAGGCGGCACAGGAACCAGATCTCCTTGGCCCGCTTGACGCCCACGTTTCGGGCCAGCAGCGAGGCGCCGAAGCCGCCGTCGAAGCTTCCCACCCGCGGCCCGGTCTGGCCGAAGCGCGCGTTGTCGGCGGCGATCGTCAGGTCGCAGACCACGTGCAGCACGTGGCCGCCGCCGACCGCGTAGCCGGCCACCATCGCGACGATCGGCTTCGGCAGCCGGCGCATCTGCACGTGCAGGTCGGTGACGTGGAAGCGCCCGACCTGCTCGCCCTCGCCCACGTAGCCGGTGTCGCCGCGCACGCGCTGGTCGCCGCCCGAGCAGAACGCGAGCGGCCCCTCGCCGGTGAGCACGATCACCCCCACGGAGCTGTCCTCGCGAGCGCGCTCGAACGCGTCGGAGAGCTCGATCACCGTCTCGGGGCGGAACGCGTTGCGCACCTCCGGGCGGTTGATCGTGATCTTCGCGATGCCCTCGGCGAGCTCGTACCTGATGTCCTTGTACTCACCGCCGGGCTGCCAGTTGAGGGCCGGCGCGATGCGCTGCTCTACCGCCACGTGCTGCCTTTCTCTAGCTGATGGCGGCCTACGATAAGGCTCTTGGACGATTGGCTTGGCCGCCGAGCGCGCACTCACACCGAGCGCCCGGCGTTGATCACGGGCGACGGGACGGTCAATTACGCGCGGCTCGACGCGGGCGCGACGCGCGGCGCCCGCCGTCTCGCGGCGCTCGGCGTAGGGGAGGGCGAGCGCGTGGCCACCACGCTGCCGCCCGGCCGCGACTTCGCCGAGCTGCTCCACGCGCTGGCGCGCCTGGGCGCCTCGCTGGTCCCGCTCAACACCCGGCTGACCGCCGCCGAGCGGCGCTGGCAGGTGGCGGACTGCGGCGCGCGGCTCGTGCTCGAGGAGCCGCTCCGCGGGGAGGAGGCCGACGTCGAGCTGCGCCAGCGGATCGACCCGGGGGCCGAGTGGGCGCTGATCTACAC
>JBOGZB010000172.1:0-2584 GCA_050697175.1 Solirubrobacterales bacterium
ACGTTGTCGGCGATCACCGCCGGGTTGCGGGGGTCGTCCTCGGGGATCCCCGCCTCGACCTTGCCAACCAGGTCGGCTCCGACGTCGGCGGCCTTCGTGAAGATGCCGCCCCCGAGCCGGGCGAAGACCGAGATCAGCGAGCCGCCGAACCCGAGCCCGACCAGAGCGTCGACGGCCTCCTTGTCGGTCTTGTTGGTCAACACCAGGACGCCGAAGTAGCCGGCAACCCCGAGCAGCGCGAGTCCGACGACCAGGAGCCCGGTCACCGAGCCGCCCTTGAATGCGACGTCGAGCGCGGGCGGAACGCCGCCGCGAGCCGCCTCGGCGACCCGCGAGTTGGCCCGCACCGAAAGGTTCATGCCGATGAACCCGGCCGCGCCGGACAGTGCGCCGCCGATCACGAAGCCGATCGCGGTATCGACGTTCCGCAGGACTATCAGCAGCACTGCGAGCACGACCGCGACCGCGCCGATGATCGCGTACTGGCGGGTCAGGTAGGCCTTGGCGCCCTCCTGAACCGCCGCCGAGATCTCGCGCATCCGATCGTTGCCGGGCGAGCGGGCGAGCAGGCGCTGGGTCACAATCCCGCCGTAGAGCACCGCGGCTCCTGCGCACACGAGCGCGATCACCACGCCGTAGTCGGTAAGGAACTTCGTCAAGTCTCAACCCTCCCGTGGGGAAGCTGATGGTTTGGGCCCGGCTTGTGGGCGGGCGAAGCGCGGGGAGTCTAGATGATCGACCCGCGGCGGGCGCGGGATGCGGAGCGGGTGCGATTTCCGGGGGCCGCCCGAGCGACCGCCCGCCCGGCGGTCAAGTGCCCGGAGGCGTCCAGAGCTTCGACGGGGGGCGCTGCGGACCGCCCTGCGGCCGGCTCGGCGCCTCCGCCGGAGCGGCGGGCTCCGTCGGCGGCTCGGGCGCAGCTTCGGCGTCGCCCTGGGAGGGCTCCTGACCACCCTGCGCCTGTCGCGCAAAGAGCACTTGGACCTCGGACAGCGCGGTTCGGATCTGCTTGGCCGGCTCGGGGTCGAGCAACTCGACCATCGCCCTCACGGCCTCGATCCCGACCCTGGCCTGCTCCAGGTCTCGCTCGTCCTCCTTGGCGATCCGGCGGGCCGAGAGGTTCAACAGGCTCACCGTGCTGTCGAGGAGCAGATCCTGGACCCGCACGGTGCGGAGCTGCTCCTCGATCTGCGCCCGAAGCTCCTCCTCGCTCGGCGGCTCTCGTGTGGCTGGCTGATCTGGCTCGGGCATCGCTGGCGGGCTCACTGGCTGACGTGCTGGGGAGCATACGTGCGCTTCGTCTCCTGGACGGCCCCCCGGTAGATCTCCTCGATCGTGGACCCCTCGACGAGCGCCCGCTTGGCCCGCTGCGCGCCATTGGAATCGGGGGGCGAGAGCTCCAGTCCGAGGGCCGCGCGCGCCGGCTCGGCCCAGTCGAGCAGGCGCTCTACCTCGGCCATCGCGGGCACTTCGACGCCCCGGTCGAAGTCGATCAGCATGCCGTCCATGCCGTGACGGATCGCGCGCCACAGGTTCTCCTCGATCTCGCGCTGGCGAAGCAGCGCGGGAGCCCGTCCATCGTCGTGGTCGATCGCCGCCTGGGCGATGCACGCGACGATCAGCCCGGCGAGCGCGATCGACTCCTCGCCGCGGGTCTGGGCGTCGCAGATCCGCAGTTCGACGGTTCCGAAGGCGTGGTGCGGGCGGACGCTCCACCAAAGCTGCGTCGCCTCGACGATCGAGCTGGTGCGGACCAGGAGCGACACGAAGTCGGCGTACGCGCTCCAGGTCCCGAACGGCTCGTTCACGCCGCAGCGCGGAAAGGTGCGGGTGAAGATCTCGGTGCGGACCGAGTGCAGCCCCGTATCGCGTCCGTCGAGGAAGGGCGAATTGGCCGACACCGCGAGCAGGGTCGGCAGCAGGCCTCGAAGCCGGTCGCACACGGCGATCGCCCGGTCGGCGCCGCGCACCCCCACGTGCACATGGAGGCTCCAGGTGGTGTTTCGCTGCGCGACCCACCGGAGCTCCTCGCGCAGCCGCGCGTAATGGGGCGTGTCGATGATCCGCTGATCGAGGTAGCTGGCCCACGGATGAGTGCCGGTCGCCGCCAGCGCCAACCCCATGCCCTCGGTGAGCGCGAACAGCCGGGCCCGGCGCGCTCGCTGGAGCTCGACCGCGTCGGCAAAGCTCGACGCCTTGCCCGAGCGGATCTCGATCTCGGACGCGATCAGCTCTCCGGCCGCCGCCTCGGCCAGCAGCTCGTCCTCGAGGCATAGCGAGTAGAGGTCGCTGAAGCGATGCTGGAGCTCGAGCGTCTCGGGGTCGACGATCGCGAACTCCTCCTCGAGCCCGATCGTGAAGTCGGTCGAGGCATCGAACACCTCGCGCACCCGATCCAGGTCGAGGTGCCCGCGCGAATCGGCGTCGGCTCGGCCGCCGCCCTGCACGTCCGTCACGCCGGTCCTTCGTTCGGACCGGAACCGCTCATCTCGGGACTGGGCACCGCCATCGGGCCGGACGCTCAGGTCAAGTAGAAGTACAGCGCGTAGAGGAGGTCGACCGCCGGGCTCGAGGTGTGCACGGT
>JBOGZB010000173.1:0-8924 GCA_050697175.1 Solirubrobacterales bacterium
AGCCAGACCCACAGCCCGATCGCGAGGCTCGAGCCCAACACGACCCTGGTCTGCTCCTCGCCCGCGCGGGCGGCCCCCAGCTCGCGGTTGGTGGCCGTGGAGAGGACCAAGAGCGGCGCCAGCGCGAGCAGCCCGAGGGTGATCGTGTACCTGATCACGCCGAAGCCGGCGACCGAGAACGAGTGCGCCGCGACCAGGTAGAAGGCCAGCGCGAGGACGCGGGCCAACGCCTCGATGCCGGTAAGCGCGAAGACGGCGCGGCGCTCGGAGCGGAAGTCGCCGGCCGAGCGCCGCAGCTTGCGGGGGAGGGCGACCCGGGATCGCAGCCCGGCGAGCAGCGAGCGCTCGGGGTCGCTCACTCGGCCTGCCAGCGGTACCCGTAGTGCCGCAGCAGCGGCAGCGCCGGGGCCGCAGCGAGCGCCTTCTCGCGACGGGTCATCCCGGTCCGCCAGGCCTCGTCCGCGTTGATCTCGATCGGCGCCTGGCGAAGGCGAAACGGGTTGCCCGAGAAGGTGTGGTTCTCCTCGAAGGCAACCCGGCCGTTGTCGAGGAACCGCAGGTCGGGGTCGGCCTCGCCGGCGAACCGCGCGACCGAACGCACCGCGCCCGCCGGGTCCCGGGCGAGGTCCTCGTAGCGCATCCGCATGTAACGGCCTCGCAGGCGAGGCCTGAGGACCGCCTCGCAGAGGGTCTGGCGAAGGTCCCAGCGGACCGCGGTGCCGAACGGGTTCGAGCGCGGCATGTACTCGAAGTCGGGCTGCGGCTCACGCACCTTCTTGGAGAACGAATGGGCGACCGCCCGCGGGTCGCGCACCAGATGGACGACGTGCAGGTCGATGCCGGGGTTCCAGCTCGCGAGATAGGCCTCGGGCGGCTCCTTCGAGGAATCGACGACGACCCCGGCGCCGGCGGCCTTCGCGACGGCCCGCGCGAGCGCCGCGGTCGCGACCTGGTAGCGATGAAGCGGCGCGTCCTCCTCGCTCGAGCGCCGCGCGCCGGCCGCGAGCCGGGCGAGCACGCCCGGTCTGAGGCGCAGATACTGCGCCTGGAGCTCGAGGAAGCCCGGGTACTCCTCGGGCGAGATCCTCGAATCGGCGAGGTCGTCTCTGACCCGGGCCCAGAAGTCGCACTCGGCGAGCGGCCGCCCGCAACCGCAGACCCAGTCTCCGAACGCGTCGCCGTGCCAGTAGCGCCGAAGCTCGCCGCCGGGCACCCAGCTGTCGAGGCGCCCCAGCAGCAGCTCCAGCAGCGTGCTGCCGCTTCGGCCCATGCCGGTGATGAACACGACCTTCGTCGGTTCGGTCCCCTGCGTCGAGTGCGCGGCCGCCAGCCCGCTCGCCTCCGTGCCTGAGCTCACCCCTGCACCTAAGCAAATGCACGGTGTCCGTGGGGCATCAATCGGTGCGGGCCGAGCATGTGATGTGTCATCTCGGGGCGGTTCACGCATGTACTGTGTTCGCGGCGGGATGCATCTGACGACCGACCAAACCGTGCCTCAGGCCGAGCCCGAGGGCCTTTCGGATGCCCCCAAGGTCCTCTACATCGCAGGGATGACGCGCAGCGGCACGACCCTGCTCGACAACCTGCTGAACGAGCTTCACGGCTTCATGGGGGCCGGCGAGGTGCGCACCTACTGGCGGGCGATGCGCGAGCCGCGGACCTGCGGATGCGGCGCCCTGGTCTCCGAGTGCGAGTTCTGGACCCAGGTGTCGGAGTGGATCGAGCGACGCCACGGCGCGCTCCCGGTCGACCGGGCGCTCCACCTCCAGCGCGCTCACGTGCGCTCGCTCCCGCTGCACCTCGCCCGCCTAGCGCGGGCCAAGGGCGGCGAGCCCTCGCCGGGCGCCGAGTACGCGGAGCTCATGGAGCTCCTTTACCGGGGCATCGCCGCGGTCAGCGGGGCCGAGGTCGTCGTCGATTCGTCCAAGGGACCGCACGACGCCTACGTGCTGTCGAAGTTCACGGACATCGACCTTTTCGTGGTCCACCTGGTCCGCGACCCCAGGGGCGTCGCGTACTCGTGGTCCCGGCGAGCCTGGCATCCCGACAAGCCGGGCAGCGAGTTCGAGCGGATGAACGCGTCCGAGGTCGCGATCCGCTGGGTGAGCCGAAACGCCCTGACCGAGGCGCTGCTTCGCCGCCGGCTCGGCCCCCGCTACATGCGGACCCGCTACGAGGACCTGGTCAGCGACCCCGCGGGGACGATCGAGAGGATCGCCGCCATGTGCGGCGCCCGCCCGGAGGGCCCGCGGATCTCCGGCGGCGAGATCTCCCTCGGCCCGAACCACAGCGTCTCGGGAAACCCCAGCCGCCTGGCGAAGGGCTCGGTTCCGATCCGCGCCGACGTCGCGTGGACCCAGAAGATGCCCGGCCGGGCGGCGCTGGCCGCGTCACTCGGCTCGGCCCCGCTGCTTCGGCGCTACGGCTACCCGGTGATCCCGAAGCGCTCGCCCCGCTAGGCGCCGGGCGCGCCCCCTCAACCAGATCGCAGCGGATACCCGTAGCGGGCCATGAGCGGCAGCGCGGGGGCGGCGGCGAGCGCCTTTTGGCGCGGCGTCATCCTCGCCCGCCAGCTCTCGTCGAGGCGGATGTCGATCGGCTCGCGGCGAAGCCGGAACGGGCTTCCCGAGAAGGTGTGGTTCGGCTCGTACTCGGCCCGGCCGTCGGCGAGAAACTTCGCCTCCGGGTCCGGCTCGTGAGCGAACCGCGCGATCGACCGGACCGCGCCGGCGGGATCGCTGACCAGGTCCTCGTAGCGCAGGCGCATGTAGCGGTCCCCGAGCCGCCGCGCCAGCAGCGCCTCGCTCAGCGCCTGGCGGATGTCCCAGCGGATCGCCGTGGCCGAGGGATGGGAGCGGAACCGGTAGACGGAGTCGGGCTGCGGGTTCTCGGTGTGCTTGGAGAACGAGTTGGCGACCGCGCGAGGGTCACGGACCAGGTGCACCGCGTAGAGGTCGACCGCCGGGTTCCAGCTCGCCAGGTAGCCCTCGGGGGGCTGCTTGGACGAGTCCACCACGACCCGCGCGTCCGCGGCGCGGCCCACCGCCCGGTAGAGCTGCGCCATCGCGAGCTGGTAGTCGGCGAGGGGTGATCTCCGCCTCGCCGCGCGCCTCGCGCCGACCAGGAGCCGGGCGAGCGGTGCGGGCCGAAGGCGGAGGTGGGTGCGCTGGACGTCGAGGAAGCGCGAGCTGTCGCTCGGCGGGATGCCGCCCTCGCGAAGCTCGGACCTGACCCGGGCCCAGAAGACGCACTCCGACAGCGGGCGCCCGCAGCCGCAGACCCAATCCGGAAAGGCCTCGCCGTGCCAGTAGCGGCGCAGCTCGCCGCCCGCCACCCAGCCGTCCATCCGCCCCAGCAGGAGCTCCAGCAGGGTGCTTCCGCTTCGGCCCATCCCGGTGATGAACACCACCTTCGTGGCGCCGCCGCCCTGCTCCGCGTCCCCGTTGGGCCCGCTCGCGCTCACGCTCCGCGTCCCCGTCCGGGCGGCGAGGCGGGGTCGGGCGCGTTCGCCACCAGCCACTCCGACGCCTCGGCGAGGGTCGGCGCGACGTGATCCGGGGCGAGGTCGCCCGGGTCCCCGCGACTCGACGGATCGGCCAGCAGGACGGTCGTCATCCCGAGCCGCGCCCCCGCCTCGACGTCTGTCATCGAGTCGCCGACCATGGCGCTCGAGCCGAGGTCGATCGCGGGCTCGTCCTCGACGGCTCGCAGGAAGAGCCCGGGCTCGGGCTTTCGGCACCCGCACGAGTCCTCCCCGTGGGGACACGAGTAGACCGCGTCCACCTCGGCTCCGTCGGCGGCCAAGAGCCGGGCGAGCTCGCGGTGGACGTCGGCCAGGTCCTCGAGGGTCATCCTGCCCAGCGCGACGCCCCGCTGGTTCGTCACCACGACGACCCGCGCTCCCGCCGCTCGGAGGCGAGAGATCGCGGACGCGGCGCCATCGAGGAGGACGAGCTGGTCGGCCCTCAACACGTATTCGCCCTCGGGAGCCTTTCGGTTGATCGTCCCGTCGCGGTCCAGGAACACCGTCCAGCGCCCGTCCGGCCCGGCCGCGAGCATCAGGGGGCGAACAGCTCGCGCTCCACGAACTCGCAGAGGGCGTGGCCGATCAGCATGTGGGCCTCCTGGATCCGGGGGACCTGATCGGAGGGCACCCGCAGGCAGTGGTCGCAGCGCTCGGCCAGCGCCCCGCCGTCGGCGCCGGTCATCCCGACCGTCACGACCCCGAGCTCGCCGGCCCGGTCGACCGCTGCGAGGACGTTCTCGGAGTTGCCGCTGGTCGACATCGCGACCAGCACGTCGCCGGCTCGGGCGATGCCGTCGAGCTGGCGCGAGAAGATCTCGGCGAATCCGTAGTCGTTGGCGATCGCGGTCACGGTCGAGATGCCGTCGGCCAGCGCGACGGCCGGCAACGATCGCCGGTCTCGCAGATAGCGGCCCAGGAACTCACCGGCCAGGTGCTGGGCGTCGGCCGCGCTCCCGCCGTTGCCGCAGAAGATCGCCTTGCCCTGAGCGCGGTAGGAATCGAGAATCGCGTTCGCGGCCGATCCGACCTGCTCGGCCATCTCGCCTTCCAGCATCCGGCCGGTCAGCTCGCCGGCCTCGCGGATCCGGTCGGTGACCAGCTCCCGCGCGTCACTCATGGCGCGGCGACCACCTGGTCAGCCCATCGTGGTCGAAGGCGAAGTCGGTGATCTCGACGCCCAGCTCGGTGAGCGCCTCGGCGACCCGGTGCTTTCGGTCATATCGGCAGTAGAACAGCATGTAGCCGCCCCCGCCGGCGCCCGTCACCTTGCCCCCGAGCGCCCCCTCGCGCATCGCCGCCTCGTAGGCGTTGTCGATGAACTCGTTGGTGATCCGCGGCGACATCCTGCGCTTTGCGGTCCAGGCCTCGCCGAGCAGCTCGCCGAACCCGTTCGTGTCGCCCCGAAGCAGCGCGTTCTTCATCTTCGTCGCCAGCTCCTTCTGCTCGCGAAGGCCGGCCAGGGTGTCCTCGTCGCGGGTCTCGTACCGGGCCGTCTGGTCGTCGATGATGTGATCCGAGGAGCGGGTCGCCCCGGTGAACCCGAGCAGCGTGTTGTACTCGAGCTCGGCGATCGTCTCGGGGCTGATCCGAAGCGGGTTGACGATCACCCTGTCGGCCTCGAACTCGATGTAGTTGAACCCGCCGAACGTGCTCGCGTACTGGTCCTGGAGCCCGCCCTTCAGCCCCAGGTCGACCCGCTCGATCCGAAACGCGAGCTCGGCGATCTCGTAGCTGGTCAGCGGGAGGCGATAGAAGCTGGCTAGCAGCCCGATCAGGGCGACCATCATCGCCGAGGACGAGCCGAGGCCCGAGCCCGGCGGGGCGGCCGTGTCGAGGAACAGGTCGAACCCCTTGCCGTCGCGTACCCCGACCCGGCTGATCGCCGCCTTGACCAGGTCCAGGTCACCGCCCTTCTCGAGCGGCTCGTCGGCCCGGTAGCTGGCGGCGACGCCGAGGTCGAGCGACTCGATCGCGATCTGCTGGTCGTCGCGGGGGCGCAGCGTCCCGCGGGCGCAGCGGTTGATCGTCGAGCTCAGGACGAGGCCGCCCTCGCGCTCGGGAAACGGCGGGACGTCGGTGCCGCCGCCCGCGAAACTGACCCGCAGCGGAGCCTTCGCCCGATAAAGATGCCCCGTCATCTTCTCCTCGCTATCGCGTTCGTGGCTCCCGCCCGGCCCAGGATCCTAGATTATTCGTGCCTGTGGAATCCCAAGTCTCCGCCGAGCCGGTCAGCCTCGTCGTGACCCTGTTCAACGAGGCCGACTCGCTGGAGGGGTGGCTCGACTCGCTCGCACGCCAGACCCGGGCGCCCGACGAGGTGGTCCTCGTCGACGCCGGCTCGAGCGACGGGACGATCGAGACGCTGCGCGCCCTCGCCGAGCGCGACCGGCGGATCAAGGTCCACGTCGCCCCCGGCCTGAACGTCCCGCAGGGTCGAAACGAGGCGATCCGCCGGGCCGAGAGCGGCCTGATCGCGGTCACGGACGCGGGCACGCTGCTCGAATCGGACTGGCTCGAGCGGCTCCTGGAGCCGATCGACGGGCGGCCGGAGATCGGGGTCAGCGGCGGCTCCTCGGCGCCCGACGGCCGGACCCCGTTCGAGTACGCGCTGGCCACGATCATCACCCCCCGCGCCGACGAGATCGACCCCGAGCGCTACCTGCCCTCGAGCCGCTCGATCGCCTTCCGCCGCCCGCTGTGGGAGAGCGTCGGCGGGTACCCGGACTGGCTGCGCGCCGGCGAGGACCTCGTCTTCGACCTGCGGCTGAAGGCCGCCGGGGCGCGGTTCGCGATCGCCCCCGACGCGGTGGTGCGCTGGCATCCGCGGCCGACCCTGCGCGAGTTCTTCAAGCAGTACCGCCACTACGCGCGCGGCGACGGGCACGCGCATCTGTGGACCAAGCGGCACGTCGTCCGCTACGCCTCGTACGCGGCCGGATTCGGGCTCGCCTGGCAGGCGACCTCGCATCCGTGGGCATGGGGGGTGCTCGCCGCCGGGTTCGCGGCCTACGCCCGCAGGTACGTCCGCCGGGTGCGGCGCGAGCGTCCCTTCACGACCCGCGGCGGCATGGCCGGGGCGTACGGCCTGATCCCCGTCGTGATCGTGGTCGGCGACGCCGGCAAGATGATCGGCTACCCACAGGGACTGTGGGAGCGATGGAGGGCCGGCGGGGCGAGCGGCCTCGAGCGGGCGGCGATCGCATCGCACCGGGCGCACCTCGGGCGCTCCGATGAGGCCGGCGCGTGAGCGGTCCGGCTAGAAGGCCCCGGTGCCGCGCCACATCACCGGTATCGTGAGCAGCACTATGCGCATGTCGCGGCCAAGGGTCATGTGCTCTATGTAGTCCTGCTCCACGGCGAGCCGCTCGGCGAACGTCAGCTCACCGCGACCGCAGACCTGCATCGGACCAGTGATCCCCGGCTTGACGTCGAGGCGGAACAGGTGCTCGGGCTCGTAGCGCTCGACCAGCTCGAGCTGCTCGGGGCGAGGGCCGACGACGCTCATGTCCCCCTTGAGGACGTTGAAGAGCTGGGGCAGCTCGTCCAGGCTGAGCCGGCGCAGAAACCGGCCGATCCGGGTCACGCGCGGGTCGCTTCGAAGCTTGAACATCGGCTCGTTCAGCTCGTCGAGCGAAACCACCTCGTCGAGCCGGTCCTCGGCGTCGGTCGCCATGGTCCTGAACTTGTACATCCGAAACGGGCGGCCTTTCAGCCCCGCGCGCTGCTGGGTGAAGAACACGGGGCCGCGGCTGTCGAGGCGGATCGCGAGCGCGATCAGCGGAAACAGCAGCGAGGTCACCAGGAGCATCCCGGCCGAGACCACCACGTCGAAGGCGCGCTTCACCATCATCGTCGACCGCGACACGTCCCAGGTGTCGAGCTCGAACACGGGCAGGTCCGCGACCTGGGAGAGCCGCGCCAGGGGACCCGTCCGGCCCCTAAGCGGAGAGACCACGCTGAGCTTTGCGTGGTGGGATCGACACGTTGCGACGAGGCGGTCGAGCAGGTCCGGGTCGATCCGCTGCGAGGCGACGACGAGACGGTCGGCCTCCTCGGCGAGGTCTTCGAGCTCTCGAGCGGGCGCCTGGGCCGACGGGACCGGCCGCTCGTCGCCGACCAGGGTCACGTGCATGTCCGGGAACAGCTCGCACTTGCGCCGAAGCGAGGCGGCGAGCGCGCCGTCCCCGAGCACGATCGTCGCCTCGGGCGCGATCATCCGGCGCCAGGCCCACCGCGCCAGCGAGCGGAGCGCGAGGGCGACCACCACGGCGACCGCCCAGGCGAGCAGAAACCGCCAGTGCGAGGGTTGCGCCGCCTGTCGCAGTCCCAGGCGCGGCCATCCGCCCGGGCCGAAGAAGTCGAGGGTCAGCGCCACCGCGATCACCCCCGAGGCCGCCCAGCCCGCGAGGGTCGGCAGCTCGTCGATCGTCAGATGGCGGAGCGCCCGATGGTCACGGTCGTAGAGGCCGAAGAGCTTTGCGAGCAGGATCCAGATCGGGATCGCAAGGAAAGCCCAGCTGCCGCCCGGCACGGAGACCGTCAGGATCGATGTGGCGACGAGTGCCGTGATCAGATCCGTGATCGCGAGCATGCGGCGGCGGACCACGTCCCGCCACCAGGCGATGCGGCCGGCCTCCAAGGCGTCACGCCGAAGCGATCGGCGCCCCCCGTTTTGTGCCACCCCCGGGACGATCGCCTCGGCCCGGGTCTCCTCCCTGACGCTCATCCGATGAGCGATGGGACTCTGCTGTCCGCCATCAATCAGCCCTCCTCGGTCGAAGATAGTCAAAATCCTCGCCGCTCGCTCCGTTGCATGCTTGCATGAGAAAGACCACCCTGCCACCCGGTCGCATTATCTGGATCGCTCTCGCACTCGCGTGCGTGGTCGCGGGGGCCGTTGTCGGGGCGGTTCGAAAGCCGCCGTCCGAGGACAACGCCGGCGTCTTCGTCTTCCCGCTCAAGCCCGCCCAGCTCAAGCACACGGGGTTGCCGAACTTCGGGCCCCCGCCCATTCAGGGAGCCGCGTTCCATCCCAATACGACGTCGGGGCTGGGGAGCGGCTCGGTAAAGGCGAGCAGCCCCAACGAGGTCGCCGCACTGGCGGCCGCCCGGGCCGGCGCCGACCGCTACCTCAACTCGCTGCTCGTCCGCCAGAACCGCTGGCTTCAGCGGGCGCTGGCTCGCGGCGGCGACCCCGGCCTTGCGGGCGCGCGCCGCGCGGCGCTCCACGCGCGGGTCCGCTACGACCTCAAGTACATAGAGCCGACCACGGGCGCCGCCGGGGCGAGCCCCGCGCTGCGAGGCGCGCTGCTCGGGCTGCTGATGGCAGGCCTCGTCGGATCGGTGATCAGCCTGCGCAGGCGCGAGGGCCCGATCGTCTCGGGGGATGGTGCCGTGC
>JBOGZB010000174.1:0-4778 GCA_050697175.1 Solirubrobacterales bacterium
ACCTTGAGCGCCGCCGCCGAACGCGCCGCGCGGCCGAGCTCGACGGTGCGCCGGGCCGCCTCCATCGCCTCCTCGAGCCCCCGGTCGACGCGGGAGGGGTCGGGGGCGGGGAAGTCCCGCAGATGCACCGAGTCGGGCAGCTCGCCGAACTCGCCCTCGGTCCCCCCGGCGAGATTCGCGTGGAGCTCCTCGGCCAGAAAGGGGGTGAACGGCGCCAGCAGCGCCGCCGTGTCGAGCAGGCACCTCCGAAGGGTCGCGAAGGCGGCTCTCTCGCCATCCCAGAAGCGTCGCCGCGAGAGCCTCACGTACCAGTTCGAGAGCTCCTCGACGTAGGTCGCGATCGCGCGGCCCGCGCTCGTGCAGTCGTATGCGTCCATGTGCTCGATCACCGTCTCGATGGTCCCCTGGAGGCGCGACAGCGCCCATCGGTCGAGGTCGTCGCCACCGGCCGGCTCAGCGAGGTCGGCGGGATCGAGGTCCTCGGCGTTCGCGTAAAGGACCCAGAACGCGTACGTGTTCCAGAGGGTCAGCATGAACTGCCTCACCGCCTCGCCGACCGCCTCGGAAGAGAACCGGTAGCCCGCCCATGGCTGCTTCGAGGTGAAGTAGTACCAGCGGAACGCGTCGGCACCGTGTCGCGCGATCACCTCCCACGGGTCGACGACGTTCCCGCGGCTCTTCGACATCTTCTGTCCCTCAGGGTCGAGGATCAGCCCGAGGCAGACGCAGTTCAGGTAGCTGCCCTGATCGAACACCAGCGTGGAGACGGCGAGCAGCGAGTAGAACCACCCTCGGGTCTGATCGATCGCCTCGCTGATGAAGTCGGCGGGAAACCGCTCGGCGAGCAGCTCCTCGCCCTCGAAGGGGTAGTGGAACTGGGCGAACGGCATCGAGCCCGAGTCGTACCAGGCGTCGATCACCTCCTCGAC
The DNA here is from genome assembly GCA_050697175.1 of Solirubrobacterales bacterium. Lineage (GTDB taxonomy): Bacteria > Actinomycetota > Thermoleophilia > Solirubrobacterales > 70-9 > AC-56. The sequence continues at coordinate 930 of JBOGZB010000174.1, forward strand.
CCGGCGCATTTCGCCGCCGCAGGATTCGCAGCGCAGGACGACCTCGTCGATGTGGGGGCGGTGGAGGTCGTCGGGAACCTCGCCGCCGCGCTCGCGCAGGTCCTCGAGGGAGCCGGCGCAGAAGCGCTCCTCGCAGTCCGAGTCCGAGCACTCCCAGATCGGCAGCGGGGTGCCCCAGTAGCGCTCCCGCGAGAGCGCCCAGTCGACGTTGCCCTCCAGCCAGTTCCCGAACCGGCCGTGCTTTATGTGCTCGGGGTGCCAGCCGATCGTCTCGTTGGCGGCCAGCATCCGGTCCCGCACCTCGGTCGTCCGGATGTACCAGCTCGACTTCGCGTAGTAGAGGAGCGGCGTGTCGCACCGCCAGCAGTGTGGGTAGGCGTGCTCGTAGACCTCGGCGCGCAGCAGCCTGCCGCTGTCGCGAAGCGCCTCCACGATGTCGTCGTCGGTCTCCTTGACGAAGCGCCCGGCGTATTCGCCCACCCGCTCGTCGAAGGTGCCGTCGGCTCCGACGGGGTTCTGGAGGGTGAGCCCGTACTGCTCTCCGAGCCGGAAGTCGTCCTCGCCGAAGGCGACCGCGGTGTGGACCAGGCCGGTCCCCTCGCCGGTGGTCACGAACTCGGCTTCGAGCACGGTGTGGCCGCGGGGGCCGAAGTCCGAGATGTAGTCGAACGGCGGGGAGTAGGCGGTCCCGGCGAGCCGGCTCCCGGGGAATCGCTCCAGCACCTCGGCGTCCTCCCCGAGCACCTTCTCGCACAGCGACGAGGCGACGACCAGGATCTCGTCCGATCCCGCGGGTCGCACCCGCGCGTACTCGATCTCGGGCCCGACCGCCACCGCGGCGTTCGAGATCAGCGTCCAGGGGGTGGTCGTCCAGACGACCAGGACGTCGCCGGGCTCGAGGACGCCGCCCGCGGGCGGGTCAACGACCGGGAGCTTCACGTAGACGGACGGGTCCTCGACCTCGTGGTACCCCTGAGCGACCTCGTGAGAGGAGAGCGCGGTGCCGCACCGCGGGCAGTACGGCACCACCTTGTGGCGCTCATACAGCCGCCCGTCGTCCCAGATCTTTCGCAGCGACCACCACACGGACTCGATGTAGGTGTCGCGGAGGGTCACGTAGGCGTCGTCGAGGTCGATCCAGAACCCGATCCGCTCGGTGAGCCGCCCCCACTCCTCGACGTAGCGGAACACGGACTCACGGCAGAGGCGATTGAACTCGGCGATCCCGAACGCCTCGATCTCGGCCTTCGAGCTGATCCCGAGCTCGCGCTCCACCTCGAGCTCGACCGGAAGGCCGTGGCAGTCCCACCCGGCCTTCCTGGGGACCCGAAAGCCGCGCATGGTCCTGTACCGCGGGTAGATGTCCTTGAAGACCCGCGAGAGGACGTGATGCGAACCCGGCCGCCCGTTTGCGGTCGGCGGCCCCTCGTAGAAGCTCCAGACTTCGGCGTCAGCGCGCTGGGCGAGCGAGCGGCGAAACACGTCGCGCTCGCGCCACCGCTCGAGGATCCGCTCCTCGAGCTCGGGGAAGGACTGCCTGGCGTCTACGGGCTTGAAGGCCACCGGCGCCTGATTCTGTCAAGCGCCGGAAGCGTCACGTCGGCGTCAGCGGCCGACTGCGACCCCGTACGGGTCGCCGAAGTTGAGCGACACGAAGCCGTGCAGGCCCTTGCCCGAGGAGCTCATCCGGTAGACGTCCCGGGCGCCATCGGTGTCGGGGTTGGCGGGGAAGAACATCGTCCCGTCGGCGGTGAAGTCGATCCCGAACATCTCGTCGAGCGGTGGGCCCTTGCGAACCGTGACCACGTTCCCGTTCTTCGGATTGACGCGGAACACGGCGCCGCTGTCGCCAGGCCCGGCGCCGTAGTCGGTCGTATAGAGCTTGCCGTCCGGGCCCTTCTCGAGCCCGGTCGGATTGACCAGCGGCGCGCCGCTGGCGAGGGTCCTGACCGCGCCGGTCTTGGTGTTGACGCGGAAGATGACTCCCTTGTCGTCGGCGACGTACACCTTGTGATGGCCGCCCAGAGCCACGCCATACGGGTTCTTGAACGGCTTACCCTCGGCGATCGTCTTGACCTTCCCGGAATCCGGGTCCACCCGGAACAGCCCCCCACGAGCGTCGGGTCCCGCACTCGCATCGGCGACGTAGATCTGGCCGCTACCGGCTTGGGCCAGGTCGAATGGCTCGACCAGCTTGTTGCTGTCGGTCACCGTGCCGACGGTGCCGTTGCTGGGATTGACGCGGAGGATCGCGTGTGAGCCGCCATCGAAGTCCGACACGAGGAGCTTTCCGCTGTGACCGACCGTGATGCCGCCAGGCTTTCCGAGCAACGGGTCGTCGGACAGCACGCTCACCGAACCCGTGCTCGGGTTCAGCTTGTCCACTCGGCCGGCGTTGTCGGCCACGTAGACCTTGGTGGAAGCGGCGGCCGCCGAGCCGCCACCGATCGCACAGAGCCCGAGCACAACCGATGTGATTCCCAGCGACTTCGTCCAGCGGCTTCGAATTCTCATGGCGAAGAGCGTATTGGAGCCCCACCCTGGGCTGCCTCACGCCGCGGTGAAGCGCACCTCGTCGGCGAACTCCTCGAGGAACTCGGCGATCGAGGGGGCGGCGCGCATGCTGTCCGCGCCGTCGCCGTGGAGCCGCTCGAAGAACTCGGCGGTTCGAAGCGCCGGGCGAACCTCCCAACGGATGCGCGAAGGGCGCTCAGCGGCCATTTGGTGCGTGGTGCCGGCGGGAACCTCGAACACGGCACCCTCCTCGTAGACCCGCTCCTCGCCGTCGACCACGGCCCTCATCGAGCCCTCGAGGACCTCGAAGCGCTCGGTCTGGTTCGGATGGAGGTGCTCCGGTGGCATTCCCGCGGCGCCGCTGTAGGCCGCCTCCATCTCGAGGACCTCACCGTCGCTCTCAACACCTGTCCGCAGGAGGCGAAGCCGAAAGCCGTCGGCGCCCTCGATCTCCTGACCCGCGTAGGCCATCGTCGGGCCAAGGCTAACAACGCCGGCGCGTAGCATCCGGCGCGTGCGAGGCGCCTTCACAGCCGCTCGGCCCCTGGCCGCCCTGGCCGCGATCGCCGCCGTGGCGGGCTGCGGCTCGAATGGCGGAGACGCCACGCCGACCGCGTGCCTTGCCTCGCCCGCCTCTTATCTGGCCGCGCTTCGCGCCGCCCCCGGCCAGGTGCGCCTCGGATCCGACACCCCGATCAGCGAGTGCTTCGGTGCGACCCAGGGGGCCGGCGAGCTCGCGAACGTCGGGCAGACGGTGATCAAGGCGGCCACTCAGCTGAACGCGCGGGCTCGGCGAGATCCGAGCGGCCACGAGACCGTCATGCTCGGCTACCTGGCGGGCGCGGTCCACGAGGGGACGTCGCATGCGGCCGGCGCCGACGCGGACCTGGTGCGCCGCCTCGATGCCGCGGCGCGCTTCGCGCCCGGCGGCGGGACCCTCGGCGCGGCCTTCGAACGGGCCTTTGGGAAGGGATACGCTGCGGGAGAGAACGACGGCTGATGGAGGTGGACGATTCCAGTGACCGCGACGGGCGTTGAAACCGAGCTCTGGGGCGTGGAGACCAGCAAGGCGATAGCCAACTTCCCGGTCTCCGGCGAGCCGGTCCCGGCCCCTGTGGTGCACTGGCTGGGTCAGATCAAGGCCGCGGCGGCGCGCGTCAACGCCGAGCTCGGGCTGCTCGACGGCGAGATCGCCGAGCGGATCGCCGCCGCGGGAGACGAGGTCGCCTCGGGCAAACACGACGATCAGTTCCCGGTCGACGTGTTCCAGACGGGATCCGGCACCTCGTCGAACATGAACGCCAACGAGGTGATGGCGAACCTCGCGGGCGACGA
>JBOGZB010000175.1:0-1558 GCA_050697175.1 Solirubrobacterales bacterium
CGGTCCACCTGAGCGACTTTCCGGAGGTCGACGAGGCGCTCCTCAACCCGGAGCTCGAAGCCGCGATGGCCGCGGTGCAGCGCACCGTCCGGCTCGGCCACGCGGCGCGCTCCGCCGGCAAGGTGAAAGTGCGCCAGCCGCTGCGCCGCGCCGTGATCGTCGCCAACGAGGCCGAGCGCGAGGCGATCTCCGCCCGCGCGGCGCTGGTCAGGGCCGAGCTCAACGTCAAGCGGCTCGACTTCGTCAGCGACGAGTCGGAGCTGGTCAGCTACGCGGTCAAGCCCAACTACCGCTCGCTCGGGCCGCGCTTCGGCAAGCGCATGCCGCAGGTCGCGGCGGCGCTCGCGGCGCTCGACCCCACTCACGTCGCCGCGGTGATGGCCGAGGGCGGCGAGGTCGGGATCAACGTCGACGGCGACGAGCACGCGCTGGGCGCCGACGAGCTCAGCCTCTCCCTGCAACCGCTCGACGGATACGAGGTCGAGGCGGAGGCCGGACACGCCGTCGCCCTGCAGCTCGACCTCGATGACGAGCTGCGCCAAGAGGGCCTAGCCCGCGAGATCGTCCACGCTGTGCAGAACGCGCGCAAAGCGGCCGGGCTGGAGATCACCGACCGGATCGCCCTAAGCCTCGGCGGCGACGAGGTGCTGCTCGAGGCCGCCCGCGAGCACCAGCCCTACATCTCCAATGAGGTGCTGGCGACATCGGTCGCCTACGACGGGGCCGATGGCGTCACCGCCAAGCTCGACGGCCTAGAGCTTCGTATCGCCGTCGCTCGCGCCTGACCTACTCGTCGGACTCCCCGATGATGAAGTCGGTCTTCGCCGAGTCGGAGAACTTCACCCAGCAATGCTCGGGCGCGGCGCCGGCCACCTCGACCAGCGCCGCTTCGACCCGTTTGGCGATCTCGGCCTTCTGCGCGTCGGTCCGGCCCTCGAACCAGTGGATGTGGACGAACGGCATCGGAGCGGGCGCCGCGCCCTAGGCGAGCGCCGGCTCGAGCTCGGCCTCGAGCCGGCGCTTGGGCATCGCCCCGACGACTTTCTTCGCGATCGCCCCGTCCTTGAAGAGGATCATCGTCGGGATCGAGAGGACCTCGTACTGGGCCGCGGTCTGCTGGTTCTCGTCGACGTTGATGCTGACGATCTTGAGGTCGTCGCGCTCACCGTCGATTTCCTCGAGGACCGGATGGACCACGCGGCAGGGGCCGCACCAGGGAGCCCAGAAGTCGACCAGCACAGGACCCTCGGCATCGAGGACGTCGGCTTTGAACGTTGCGTCGGTTACGTCGGTGAGTTTGCCAGTCACTGGATATCGGTCTCCCAGAATCGAGGTTCGTCAGCTCTGGTGCGGACGTTCAATACTTCAAAAAGTATAGCGACTACCGCTTCGAGTCAAACTGACCCAATACCTGTCCAGCGGCCGGCTGCCTATCTTCGCCAGGCTCGGAGGCGAATCGCAGCCGCGGCACCTGCCACGCTGCCTCTGCCACGATCGAACGGTCCATCTTGGAGTTCCCGGCGCGGCGGTCGCGAAACACGATCGGCACCTCGACGAC
>JBOGZB010000176.1:0-5455 GCA_050697175.1 Solirubrobacterales bacterium
AACAGGTTCTCGAATAAGTAGGGGCTACCCCCGGAGCTGGCCAGGAAGAACGAGGTTTGCAGGCTGCGATCGAAGGCAACCATCAGGAGGGCGGCAATCAGGACGGGCGCCGCCAGCACCATCAAGCCGGAGGTCGTCAGCGCCCCCCAACAGAACATCGGCAGGCGGCTCCAGGTCAGCCCCGGCGCTCGCATGGTCGCGATCGTGACGATCAGGTTGAGCCCGAGCAGGGTCATCGAGAGGCCGACCAGGGCGAAAAAGAAGATGTAGGAGTCGAAGCCGAGGTTCGCCTCGTCGTTGAGCGGGGCGTAGCCGGTCCAGCCGGTCGGGAAGCCGCCGAAGAAGATGGTGGACACGAAGATCACCCCGCCCGCCATCAGGAGCCAGAAGGTGAGCGCCTCGATCCGTGGGAAAGCCATCCGCCTCGCGCCGATCATCAGCGGGACGAAGTAGTTGGCGAACGGCCCGAGGATCCCCGAGCTCATGACCCCCATCATCATCGCGCCGTGCAACCCGACGATCGTCAGGTAGTTGCCCGCGCCGAACAGCTGCGGCGATGGGCGCAGGAGCTCGGCCCGGATCAGCATCGCGTTGAGCCCGCCGATGAAGAAGAAGATCCCGATCCCGACCAGGTACTGCATCCCGACTACCTTGTGGTCCGTGCACAGGCCGAAGTAGCGCCCGATGCCACCCTCCTCGTTCTCCCGGTGCGAGGGCTCGCTGCCCAGCATCCTCGACAGCGGGTACTTGGCGAACCCGAGGCCGACGACGAACCCGACCACGAAGAACAGATAGCCGAGCATCAGCGCGACATCGTTTTGGTTCGTATCGGCGAAGTACGCGATGCTGTTTGCATGGATCTGGTGGCCCAACCACCAGCCGAGGTAGAACCCCCCGACCCCGAGCACGATGCCCGTCAGGACGTTGAAGCCCCGGAACCCGCGGTCGGCGCCGCGCTCGGCCGCCGCCGCGTTCATCCGGCCCTCCTGAGGGGACCCGGGAGATACCCGGGGCGATACGGATTGAGGTTCCGGGTGGCCGGAGCGAAGAGGCGCTGCTGGCGCCTGATCCAGGTCTGGAACCGGCCATCAGGGACCACGTGGCCAGTTTGGAACATGTGCCCGTGGAATAGTCCGCAGAGCTCCGCGCAGCGAATATCGAAGCTCTGAATCGTGGTCGGGTGGACGTAGGCGACGTTGTCGACCCCGGGGTTGGCGTCGGCCTTGACGCCGAGCTGCCGGGCCCAGAAGGAATGGATCACGGCCAGCGAGGTGACGTGGAGCTCCACGTCCTTGCCGACGGGGAGCTCCAGGGTTGGCGTCTCGACACCGCCGAATGACGGGTAGCGGTAGGTCCAGTTCCACTGCTGACCGATCACCTGAACCCGCAGCTGGGGTCCTCCGGAGGGCTTCGCAATCGGGCTCGATCCCTGCCCGCCGCCCGACCCGGTCCCCGCGAACAGGCGCACCGTGCCGTATGCGGCCGCGAACACGACGATCACGGAGGTGACAACAAGCCACGTGACGATGATCCGACTGTCGCTCCCGATCGCGACTCCCTCGTCGGTCTCTCCGTCTCGGCGGCGAAAGGCGATCAGGGTGTAGGCGAAATAGACGAGGATCAGCGCCGCGATCGGCGTCGCGATGCCCAGCAGGACGGTGTTGTCCGCGACCTGACTCGAGGCCTCCGTGGTCGCCTTGCCGGGCGGAAGCCCGGGCGCCGCGACGAGCACGACGATCGGAGTGGCGACCACGCTGAGCGCCAGCCAAAGGACCATGATGCGTCGGAAGTGGTTGGGCTCTGACATCCGGTCTCGCTCAGATCACGTGGAAGAATCCGTCCATGTAGCCGATCGTCTGCATGGGCCCACCGAACCCGTCGATGAACCCTGCCGCACAGGGAACGAAGCACTGCCAGCGGATCCGCCCCGGCTTCCCGGTGCGGATCGTGAATGTGACTGTCTCGTGCGCTTTGGTCAGCGGGCAGGGCATCTGCGCGCACTGGTTCTTCGCGTCATCGGCAACGCCCTTGATCGGCACCGAGACCCCGTACTGAGGGACGGTGAACGTGTGCGATGTGTCGTCCGGGTTGACCACCTTGGTGGTCTTGCCGTTAAGCCGCATGTCTCGGCCCACCGTCCCCTCTACCTGCGAAAGGAACGGATTCCTCAACCCACTGGCGCCGTCGAAGTTGTAGACGGTGATGTGGAGCAGCGAATGGGCCGGGACGTCGAACACCGTGGTGTGCTTCCACTGCCCGCGCTCGCGGACCAGGTAGGAGACCCAGGATGGGTTGCCGCCGAGCTTGCCGACGGCCGGGGTGGTCCCCAGGGTCAGGCTTGCCTCGTGCGGCCCGGTCCTCGCGACGGCGAACGGAGTTGGGGACCTCAGATACTTGGAGACATAGAAGACGATCGCGACGGCGACGATGGCCAAGCCCACCAGCACCATGCCGACTCGGACTGGGCGAGAGCTCACGGCGCCATCCCGGGTGGGGCGCCGGGATCCCCTCCGCGTCGGCCTCGGGCCTCGTCCGGCCGAGCCCAAAGCGGCGACGAAGTCGGCGGCACCAACGAGCGATTCACCGCATCCGATCTCCTTCCCGCTTGCCTCCATCCCCGCCCGGCGCAGGAAGGAGGAGCGCTCAGGAAGTATAAATCAGGATCAGCCGGAATCAAGTTCAAGTTGCGACCGCCTGACGGGATGGAGAGCGCAACCAACACGGGCGACCTGGTCGGCAAAGGAACGGGCGAAGCCGCGCCCGTCGGCGCCGACGCCCGCGGGACGGCCACCCATTACCCACCACGGTCGCTCTCGGCGGTTCTCCGCGACTACCTGGCGCTCACCAAGCCGCGGATCATCTCGCTGCTCCTGGTCACCACGGTGGCGACGATGTTCGTCGCCGACCCCGCCGGGCCCGGACTGACCACGATCCTGTGGACCGTGCTCGGCGGCTTTCTCGCGGCCGGCGGCGCCGGGGCGATCAACCAGTACCTGGAGCGCGACCGGGATGGACAAATGGAGCGCACCCGCTCGCGCCCGCTGGTCGAGGGTCGGATCGATCCCCGGCACGGGCTCGCTTTCGGGCTCGGGCTCGGGGCGGCGGCGACGATCCAGCTCGGGCTCACCGTGAACGACCTCGCCGCGGCCCTCGCGATGTGCGGCTTCCTGGGCTACGTGTTCGTCTACACGCTGTGGCTGAAGCCGCGAACGCCACAGAACATCGTCATCGGAGGCGCCGCCGGGGCGGTCCCACCGCTGGTCGGCTGGGCCGCCGCCACCGGGGCCCTCGATTGGAATGCGCTCTACCCGTTCGCGATCGTGTTCCTCTGGACCCCTCCCCACTTCTGGGCGCTCGCCCTGCTGATCAAGGACGACTACGCCAACGCCCGAATCCCGATGCTGCCGGTCGCGCGTGGCGAGGCCGCCACCCGCCGCCAGATCCTCGTCTACAGCCTCGTGCTCGTCGCCTTCACCATCCTGCCGTATGCCACCGGCCTCTTCGACACGCTGTACGTGGGAGCGGCGCTGCTTCTGGGCGGCGCCTTCGTCGCGCTGGCGGCACGACTCTGGCTGCGCCCCTCCCACCCGGCGGCTGTCGCCGTTCACCTCGGCTCGCTGGCTTATCTGGCGCTCCTGTTCTGCGCGATGGCCGTGGACCGGGGAATCGTGTGGTGAGCATGCCACCCCGCGATCACGAGTCGACCGCCGCGCCTCCAGGGTCGCCTGATCGGGCGCAAAGCGGCAACGGTACGGGTCTAGACTTGGAAGTCCGGTGGAGTTGCTCTGGCCCATCCTCTACCCGTCGCTGATCGGCGTTGCCTGTCTCGCCTACCTGGCTTGGTGCGTGATCCGCGCCGCGCCCAAGACCGACGAGGTGCCGCCGAGCGACGAGCATCGGCCGGGCCGTTGGCGCCGCGATCCGCGCCGGCCACCCAGCCCTCGGCGTGGCCCACGCGGATCCGGGGCGCATCGGGCCGCGACCAGCGCGGCCCGGCGCCGCTAACTCCCTCGACGCAGCGTCGCTGGCCGCCCGGGCCCGGCCGCGGGAGCCGCTAAAGGGTCAGGACGTGCGCCCTATCGGGTGCGGCGCGGCCCTCGATCACGTCGAGGTAGGCGTCCTGGACGGCCTCGAAGCCGTCGCCCTCGATCGTCTCGAGCCAGCCGCCGATCCACTCGCAGAACGGGTGCCAGGCGTCGGCGACGCGGGTCTCGAGGCCGGCGGGGCCCCAGTCGGCCGAGCGCTTGACGACCCGGTCGGGGGCGAAGAAGAGGGCCGGCGGCGGACCGGGCAGCTCGCCGTCGCCGCCCGAACCGAGCTCCTCCCAGTGAGTCAGGCCGACCGCCATGCTGTGGGCGAGCTGGTCGCCGACCTGCTCGTGGACGGCGCGGCGAACCTCGCCGTCGCCTGAGACGTCGACGTAGGTTGCGGGGCCTGGCTCGAGCGAGTCGATCTCGTCGTAGGTGACGACGCGGCCGTAGACGTCGAGGTCCTCGACGAACTCCGCGCTTCGCGGAGAGGTGAGGGCGACGAGGTCGATGCCCTCCCGCTGGGCGAGCATGAAGGCGGCGGCGATCGCCGTCTTGCTCGAGGCGCTCGAGATCAGGATCGGCCCGCGCTCGGTCAGCTCGTCGTCGGCGAGCTGGTCGTCGATCAGAAACGAGGTGAAGAAGAGGGGCCGAAGCAGCATCTGCATCGCCTCCGTCTCGGGCCGGTAGAACGGGTCGGTCGGGCTGGCGAGGTAGCGGTGGTAGGCGGAGGGCAGCTCCGCCCGATGCGGCGAGGCGTCGACGAAGCCGCGCCCGTCGGCGTCGGCGGGCTCGACGACGAGGTGCGATGAGGGCGGCAGGTAGCCGTAGAGGCGCGTGCCGGCCTCCACCCCGTCGGCCTCGGATCGCGCGACCTCGGCGAACCCCCACATCGGCACCCGGCCCCAGCCGTCGGGCCCGGGAAAGAAGTTCCAGTAGGACATCGCCTCGCCCATCACCGCGTAGGTGATGTTGTTAGCGGTCAGCCCGAAGGCCGCGACCCGCAGCAGCGCCTGCCCGGGCCCCATCTCGATCGCCTCGGACTCGGCGACGCGACACTGGCGAAGATCGTCGCGCTTGACGAGGAAGTCGGTCATCGCCAGGCGAATGCTCTCACCTTTGCGGGGGCCGCGCTCGACAAGAACCGTTAGATGACCAACGCCCCGCCCTCCGTTTGTCGCCCGACCCGCCTGGGGTTACCAGAGACGAGCGCGTCTGGGGTGGCTCGACGATCTTCGCCTACCGATACGTCGCTTCGCCGGTCCACCGCTATCCGGTGGCTATCTCGTAGGCTTCCTCGGCGCCCAGGAACGGCGCCAGCGTCACATAGACGGCCGCCGGCACCATCTCCGCCAGCCGGTCCGCCCCCTTCTCCTTGACGTGGTCGTAGAAGAGGGCGTAGAGGGCGCCGCCGATCGCCTCCGCCG
>JBOGZB010000177.1:0-4197 GCA_050697175.1 Solirubrobacterales bacterium
GAGGTCGAGGGCGAAGTGGTTGCGGGTCCCGGCCGGAATGCACGAGTAGGGGAGCCCGCGCTCGGCGGCGATCGCCGCGACGATCGCCTGCGAGCCGTCCCCTCCCGCCATCGCCAGAGCATCCGCGCCGCGGTCGACCGCGTCGTGGACCAACTTGTCCAGGTCGTTCCCCGGCTCGAGCTCGATCGGCTCGATGCCTCGCGAGCGCGCCTCATCGGCCAGGTGAAACTCCTCGGCCTTGCCTCCGCCCGACTTCGGGTTGTAGAAGAGGACGGGCCGGTCCGGGTCCGGGGCCGGCGGGAGTGGGACCCGCACGGCGAACGCGATCCGTGATGCCGCGGCGACGCCGATCGCGCCCGCCGCGATCACGATCTCGTCCACGATGCCGCCGGCGGCGACCACCAGCACCGCGGAGGCCACCAGCAGTCCTGCGGCGCAGGCCAGACCGGCAATCCGCCCGAAGCCGGTTCGGACCAGGCCGTACCAGCCGGCGGCTGCCGTGCCGATCAAGAGAGCGCCGACGATCAGGCCGTGCGGGAAGCTCTGGACGGCGAAGTAGGCCATCGCCGCCACCACGAAGACGCCCAGCAGGAGCGCCACGATCGCAGCCGCTCGAGAGCGGGTCATAGGATCGCTCGATGCGCCCGACTTACAAGGATCGCGATCGAGGCACCGGCGCTTCGAGGAGCGCCTTGCGCGCCTGGCTCGCCGACGCCGAGCGCCTCGACGTCGCCGTCTACGCCGCGATCGCCGACACGCCGACCCCGAACCTCGATCGCGGCCTCTCGCGGCTGAGCCGCGCCGCCGACCGCTCGAAGCTCTCGCTTGCGGGCGCCGGAGCGCTCGCCCTCGCGGGCGGCGCCGACGGGCGGCGGGCGGCGATGACCGGACTCGCGTCGCTGGCGGTCACCTCGGTGATCGTCAACGCGGGGCTCAAGCTCGCCGCCAGGAGGCGGCGACCCGACCCGGACGCGCATGCGGTGCCGGGGGCGAGGCGGGTGCGGATGCCCGTCACGCGCTCGTTTCCGTCCGGCCACAGCGCCGCGGCGTTCGCGTTCGCGACCGGCGTCGGCGACGTGATGCCCGCGGCGGCGATCCCGTTGCGGGCCCTCGCCGTGGCGGTCGCCTACTCGCGCGTCCATACCGGTGTTCATTATCCCGGCGACGTGATCGTCGGCGCCCTGAGCGGCGTCACGCTCGCGGAGCTGACGTGCCGGGGGCTTCGCCGAGGGTCTCGCGCCTGATCGAGCGACCGTACCGGTTGCCCGACTTCGGAGCAGAGCCTGGAGATCGTCGCGCGCGTCGCGCATCCCGGGCCCAGGATTAGAACCGGACTACCTGGTTTCGAGGCATTTCACGCCCAGCGGGGCCGATCACTTGACGCCGGACTCGACCTGGACCTAACGTCTTCGAGCGGAACGTCACGAGTGGGACGGAACGGGGATGAGCGAGGAAACCAAGATTTGGCTGGCGCGCACCGGGGTTCTGATCCTGCTTGCGGTCGGAATCGCGGTGCTGGTGGGCGTGATCATCATGTACCTCGACCTGATGCACCTGGCGCGCGACTGGACCGACCTCCACGATGGGCGCGTCACCGACTGACTGAGAGGCTCCGTGCGCGGGCGCGGCGGCGGCCCTATACCTTGGGTCCGAGGTGGACGCGGAGACTTCCATGACGCGGCAGATCGCGCGGGAGGCGTCGAGCACGGTCGGCGACACGCCGCTCGTCGTCCTGTCCCGGATGGGCGAGGAGCTGGGCGCCGAGGTCGTGGCGAAGCTCGAGTACCTGAGTCCCGGCGGCTCGGTCAAGGACCGGATCGGCGTCGCGATGATCGACGCGGCCGAGCGCGACGGCCTGATCGAGCCCGGCTCCTCACTGGTCGTCGAGCCGACCAGCGGCAACACGGGGATCGCCCTGGCGATGGTCTGCGCGGCGCGCGGGTACGAGCTCGTCCTGACCCTCCCCGAGGGGATGACGCGCGAACGGGTCGCCCTGCTTCGAACCTACGGCGCCGAGGTTCACGAGACCGCGTCGCTCGGCGGCATGAACGAGGCCGTCGAGCTGGCGGAGCGGATCGTCGCCGAGCGCGATGGCTTCATGCCGAACCAGTTCGAGAACCCGGCAAACCCCGAGATCCACCGCCGCACCACCGCCGAGGAGATCTGGCGCGACCTCGACGGCGAGGTCGACTGCGTGGTCTGCGGGGTGGGCACCGGGGGGACGATCACCGGGGTCGGGCAGCGGCTCAAGGAGCGGCGCTCATCGGTCCGGGTCGTGGCCGTTGAGCCGGCCGGGTCGGCGGTCCTGTCGGGTGGCCTGCCGGGCCCACACAAGATCCAGGGGATCGGCGCCGGCTTCGTGCCCGAGGTGCTCGACCGCTCGGTGATCGACGAGGTGATCGCGGTCGACGACGAGACGGCGCTCGCCCGGGCACGCGAGGCGGCCCGGGGCGAGGGGCTGCTGGTCGGGATCTCGGCCGGGGCCGCCATCGAGGCGGCTCTTCAGATGGCCGGCCGGCCGGCGCTCGAGGGCAAGCGGGTGGTCGTGATCATCCCGGACTGCGGGGAGCGCTACATGTCGCTTCCGTTCTTCGCCCCCGAGGCATAACCGGGCGTACGCTTTGGCCATGCCCGGCTTGGACACCCTGAGGCGCGTGACGCGAGAGATCCGCGCCGACCTCGCCTCGGCGCGCGAGCGTGACCCGGCCGCGCGGGGGGTCGGCAGCCTCGAGATCCTCAGCAACTGGGGCGGCGTCCAGGCGATCCTCGCCTACCGCGTCGCCCACGCTCTTCACGATGCGGGCGTCCCGGTGGCGCCGATGGCGCTCTCCTCCGCGAGTCGCGCGGTCACTGGAGTCGAGATCCATCCCGCGGCGAGGATCGGCGAGGACTTCTTCATCGACCACGGATCGGGCGTGGTGGTGGGGGAGACGGCCGAGATCGGCGACCGCGTCACCCTCTATCAGGGGGTGACGCTGGGCGGAACGGGCTTCGCGCGCGGAAAGCGCCATCCGACGGTCGAGGACGGCGTCACGATCGGCTCCGGTGCCAAGCTCCTCGGGCCGATCACGGTCGGGCACTGCGCGAAGGTCGGGGCCAACACAGTCGTGATCCAGGACGTCCCCGCCAACTCCACGGTGGTCGGCAACCCAGGCCACCCGGTCAAGGTCGAGGGGCGAAAGGTGGGAGGCCCGGACGCGGACTGGATCCACCTCCCCGACCCGGTCGCGGAGGCGATCGAGGGCCTGTCGGATCGGATCGCCGAGCTCGAGCAGCGGGTCGCCGAGCTCGACGGAAAACCCGCCGTTGGCGAGCTTCGGCGACTCGACCGAGGCTCCGCTCCCTCGTCGGCCGGCGGCTGACGGGCCGCTTCGAAGACCCCGTCGCGCAGGGCCGATCGGCCGCGCCGTAGCCACAGCTATGCTCGGCCGATGGGCGCCGAGACCGAGCTCAGACCCGTAAGCGCCGGCTCCACGCAGGTCGAGCGCCTCCTGGCCGAGCTCAACCCTCCCCAGCGCCAGGCGGTCACCCACGGCGAGGGCCCGCTGCTGGTCCTGGCAGGTGCGGGCTCCGGAAAGACGCGGGTCCTGACCCACCGGATCGCCTACCTGCTCGCGACCGGCAAGGCGCTCCCCTCGGAGATCCTCGCGATCACCTTCACCAACAAGGCGGCGGGCGAGATGCGCGAGCGGGTCGAGCGCCTGGTCGGCGGCGTGTCGCGCGTCATGTGGGTGATGACCTTCCACTCCGCCTGCGCCCGGATTCTCCGCACCGACGCGCAGCGCCTCGGCTACAAGCGCGCCTTCACGATCTACGACGAGGCTGATTCGCTGCGGATGGCCAAGCGGTGCGCCGAGGAACTCGGCGTCGACCCGAAGCGCTACCCGCCCCGCGCGGTCCGATCCCAGATCTCGGCCGCGAAGAACCAGCTTCTGGACGCTGAGGCATATGCCGCGCCGCCCCCCGACCCGGTCGACGGCGACGTGACCGTCAACGAGGTCGCCCGAACCGACTTCGAGCAGGCGGTGGCCGACGTCTACCGGCTCTATGAGCGGCGGATGCTCGAGGCCAACGCGATGGACTTCGACGACCTGCTGGTTCGCACCGTCAACTTGATGGAGCTGTTCGAGGACGTCCGCGAGCGATACCGCCGCGCCTTCCGCTCGGTGCTCGTCGACGAGTACCAGGACACCAACC
>JBOGZB010000178.1:0-5438 GCA_050697175.1 Solirubrobacterales bacterium
CGGTGAAGGTCTGGGAGCGAGTCACCTTTTCGCCCTGGACGTCGATCAGCCAGGCGCCCGGCGCGAAGCTCAGCTGAACGCCTCCTCGGCGTCCACGAGCATGCCAGGTGCCGAAGATCAGGACCCGCCCCTCGCCGAGGTCGTGGACCTCGTCCGACCAGATCTCATACATCGCCCAGTCGCGCCGCCAATCCTCGATCCAGTCGCGCACCTCGTCGTGGCCGCTGTAGCTGGCACCATCGAGGAGGGCGGTGATCGGAGCCCACTCGACCTCCTCGTGAAGGAGCTCGAAGTAGTCGTTCGTTCCCTCGGCGAAGCTCCGGTTGAACGCGTCGAACGCGCGTCGCGCGATCTCGATCGCCGAGGTTCTCGGGCGCGTTTCCATGGCACGGAGTACGGCGATGGGGCGCCCGACGTTCACTCGGCCGTCGGGCCGGGCCCGAGCACCGCCTTCCCCTCCCCGGCGGCGGCCGAGGAGGGGGCGGGGCGTCCGTTCGATGGTGGAGCTCTCAGGCGTCACTCGGCGGCACGTTCTGGTTCAGGTGGAACAGGTTGGTGGGGTCGTACTCGTCCTTCAGCGCCTGGAGTCGGGCGAACTTCTCCTCGCCGTAGGCCGCCCGCACCCGATCCTCTCCCTCGGCCGAGAGGAAGTTGATGTACGCACCGCCGGTGAGCGAGGGCTCGAGATCGCCGTAGAGGCGCTGAGCCCAGTCCACGTGCGAGTCGAACCCGGTTGAGTCCGGCGCCGCGGCGATCACGTTCAGCACATAGGGAGCCTGGCGCTCGCGGTAGGCCGTCGCGTCCGCATCCACCCGGGCGACCGCGCCGCCGAAGTGGTGGAAATGGATCTCCGATGCCGGCGAGGTCGCCTCCTGGTGGTAGCGCGCCGCCGTCTCGATCGCTGCGTCGTCCAGCTCGCTCACGTAGCCGGCCTTCATGTAGGCGTTCTTGCCGTGCGGCCACAACGGGTCGAGCAGACCCTGGAGAGCCGTGTAGGGGATCGGGCCCATCAGGTCGGCGACCGGGTCGCCGAGCTCGCGAAGCGGCGCGACCGCCTTCTCGCCGTCCTCGAGGGACCCCGCGTGGCAGGCGATCAGCCCGACCAGCGGCTTGCCGTGCCACTCCTCGGGGATGAACGGCGCGGGTGGCGCCCAGAGGAGGTTCGCGATCGTCGTCAGCTCGTCGGGAAGGTCCTGGACGAACTCGCGGTAGAAGCGCAGGATCTCCTCGGCGCGATCGCCTGCGTAGAACGTCGGCCCGCCGATCACCATCGGCCCGACGGGGTGGACGTCGTACTCGAGCGACACGGCGATCCCGAAGTTGCCGCCGCCGCCCTTCAGCCCCCACAGGAGCTCGGGGTTCTCGTCGGCGCTCGCGGTCACGAGCCGCCCGTCCGCGGTCACGACGTCGGCCGAGATCAGGTTGTCGCAGGTGAGGCCGAACTTGCGCACCAGCCAGCCGATCCCGCCGCCGAGCGTGAAACCGCCGAGGCCGGTGGTGGAGATGAGGCCGCCGGTCACCGCCAGTCCGAAGGCCTGTGTCTCGTGGTCCAACCGTCCCCACTGGACGCCGCCCTCGGCGCGCGCCCTACGGGCCTTGGGATCGACACGGACGCCCTGCATGGGACCGAGGTTGATCACGATCCCGCCGTCGCAGGTCGAGAAGCCCGGGATGCTGTGGCTTCCGCCTCGCACCGCCACCTCGAGGTCCTGGCTTCGCGCGAACTCGACCGCCCGCACCACGTCGGCGACGCCCGCGCACCGCACGATCAGGGCGGGCCGGCCGTCGTGACAGCCGTTCCAGATCGCGCGGGCCTCGTCGTAGCTGGCGTCGGCGGGACCGATCACCTCGCCGCGAACGCCCTCGGCGAGCTCCGCGATGGTCGCGTCGCCCAGCACCGTCTGCGTCGTCTCCTGCGTAGCCATTCCGTCCTCCTTGGATTCGATTGCGAGGCGGACGCTACGCCGGGTGCTCTTAGCAGCCCCTTAACGGGCCTCCAAGCCGGCCTTTGCGCCCTCGCCAGGCCGTGCGAGCCGGCCCTCGAGCGCCTCGGCGTGGGCGAGGCCGCGCGCGTCCTCGGTCCTTCGGAACTCGCCGCGGACCTCCTCGAGCAGGTCGCTGGCGCGGCGTTGGTTCGGCTCGGTGGCGCTGATCAGGGCCTCCGCGAGGGCGCAGGTGGGCCATCCCCAGCCGCGCATGATCATCTGGGTGCGAAACAGCGCGGCCGCCTTGTCGAGGATCGGCAGGGCGCGGTCGACCTCGCCCGCCTCGAGCTCCAGGTTGCCCAGGTTCAGAAGCATGCCGGGCCGCCCCGGCCCGTCGTCGGTCTCGGCGAAGATCGCGAGCGCCCGCCCGATCTGGCTGCGTCCCTCGTCCAGGTCCCCGGCCCGGCCGGCGAGCAGGCCGAGGCAGCCGAGCGTCATCCCGGTCGCTCGGCGATCGCCCATCGCCCGGCGGATCGAGAGCGCCTCCTCGAGCCATTCGCGGCCGAGGTCGAACTGTGCCCGCGAGCGAGCCAGGTTCCCGAGCGCGTTGAGGGTCACGCCGGCCCCGAGCTGGTCGTCTCGCTCGCGATGGAGTGCCAGGGCGCGATCGAGCGCCGCGCGGGCGGATTCGTAGTCGCCCTGCGCCCGGGCGACGAGCGCCAGGTCGCAGAGCATGTACCCGCGGGCGGCCCCGGGGCCCACCTCGCGGTAGAGGATCAGGGTGTCCTCGAAGTACATCTGCGTCTGCCCGCGTCCGTCGCGGTCGATCACGAGCCCGATCGTCGTCGCCCCCACCGAGGGACCGGAGTCGCCCGGGTCGTCGAGCAGGCCGAGGCCCTGCTCGATCAGGCGGCGCCCGTCGTCGTCGCGCCCTCGGCAGTGCGCCCCGACGCCCTGGACGTGGAGCGCCTCGGCGGCGAGGAGCACCGCGCCGGCCCGCTGCGCCTCGTCGAAGGCCTCAGAGAGCGTCGCGGCGGCCTCGGAGTAGTGGGTGCGCGCCGACTCGAGGACCCCTCGGTAAAGGAGCGCCCCCGCGACCGCGGCCGAGTCCCCGAGCCCGGAGTGGATGTCGCGTGCCTGATCGGCGAGGTCGACCAGCCGCTCCGGGCGTGCCAGTCGCACGTCGAGCGCCGAGGCCGCCACGAGGCCCTGAGCGCGAAGGGGGGTCGGCTCGAAGTCGGCCGCGAGCGCGGCGTCGAGCCATCGCGAGCCTTCTGCGAAGTACCCGCGCCGCATCCAAAGGGGCCACAGCGCGACCGCGATGCGCAGCGCGTCTCGGGGGTCGTCGGAAAGCCCGGAGGCGAGCGCCGCCCGCAGGTTGTCGAGGTCGATCTCGGCGCGCTCGAAGAATCGCTCGCCGGCGGCCTCGGGGTTGGCGGCCTCTGCTACGGCCAGGTAGAAGGCGCGGTGAAGGTGCTCCACCCGGGCGGTCTCGGCGGCCTCGTCGAGGCACCCGCGCGCATAGTGGCGGATCGTCTCGAGGAGCCGGTAGCGGTACTCGCCGCGCTCCTCCTCGGCGGTGATCAGGGACTTGTCGACCAGACGGCCGAGGTGCTCGAGCGCCTCACCGGGCTCGAGGCCGTCGCCCCCGCATACGTCCTCCACGGCGTCGAGGCCGAACGAGCCGGCGAAGACGCCGGTTCGCCGAAACAGGGCCTGCTCGGGTCCGGTCAGCAGGTCGTGGCTCCAGCTCACCGTGGCCGCCAGGGTCTGCTGCCGGGTCAGCCGGCCGCGCGCCGCGCCGAGCAGGTCGAGGGAGTCGCGCAGGCGCTCCGCCGTCTGGGCCGGGGTCAGCACCCCGGCGCGGGCGGCCGCGAGCTCGATCGCGAGGGGCATCCCATCGAGCCGAAAGCAGACCTCGGCGACCGGGCGCGCGTTCTCGTCGGTGAGGCGAAATCCGGGGGCCGCGTCGGCCGCGCGCTCGCAGAAGAGCCGAATCGACTCGAAGTCGATCAGCTTCGACGCCGGAGCCTCGAGCTCGGGGTCGGGCAGCCGCAGCGAGGGGACGCGAACCGTCACCTCGCCGCCGATCCGAAGCGGCTCGCGGCTCGTGGCGAGGATCGTCAGCCCCGGGCAGGAGTGAAGGAGCTCCTCGGCGAGCCGGGCGCAGGCGCCGATCAGGTGCTCGCAGTTGTCGAGCACGAGCAGGAGCCGGCGGTCGCCGATCAGCCGGGCCAGCGCCGCGTTGGCGTCGTGGCGCGAGCGGAGCTGCATGCCGAGGACGACGGCGGTCTCCTGGGCCGCAAGGCCGGGATCGGCGAGGGCGGCGAGCTCCACGAGCCACACGCCGTCGTAGTAGCGGAGTCGCTCGCCGGCGACCTCGAGGGCGAGCCGGGTCTTCCCGGCGCCGCCCGGGCCCGTGAGGGTGAGCAGCCGGCTGCGGTCGAGTTGTCGGCGAAGCTCGTCCATGGCGCGCTCGCGCCCGATGAAGCTCGTGAGCTGCACCGGCAGGTTGTGGCGGGCCGGGGCTCCCTCGCTCGCGGGACCGCGGCGGGCGCCCGGCGGCCGTGTCTCGGCGGGGGCATCGGCCGGTGCCTCCGGGTCGAGCCGCCCGGAGAGGATCTCCTGGAACAGGGCGCGCGTCTCGGGGTCGGGGTCGGCCTCGTACTCGCGGCGAAGCGTCTGGCGAAGCTGTTGGTACTGGGCGAGCGCCTGCTGGCGCCGCCCCGCCTCGGTGAAGAGCTTCATCAGGCGGCGATGAGCCCCCTCGTGGAGCGGGTCGTCGACGATCGCGCGCTGCAGGGTCTCGATCGCCGCCGGGGGGTCGCCCGCGTCGGCATGGCGCTCGGCCAGCTCGAGGAGGAGGGCGAGGTGGAGCTCTCCGAGGGCCTGTCGCCGGCTCGCCGCCCAGTCCTCGTAGCGGTCCTCGGGGAGAAGCTCCCCGCCGTAGAGCGCGAGCGCGGAGCGGTAGGCGTCGATCGTGCCGGCGGCCCGCGCCGCCTCGGCCGCGCTCTCGAACTCGGTGGCGTCGATCTCGACCGGGCGCTCCTCGGAGAGGACCAGCATGTCGTCGCGCAGCGCGAGGCACTCGAGAGCGTCGGCGCCCGCGGCCTCCAGCGCGCGACGCGCGACGTAGAGCGCCTGGTGCAGGTTGTTGGCCGCCGAGTCGGCGGTCCGATCAGGCCAGAGGAGCTCGGCCGCGCGCTCGCGATGAACGCGCCGATCGGGGGCCAGCGCGACGAGCTTGATCAGGCTCTTGGCCTTGCGAAGGCGCCACGCGCTCTCGGGCACCTTCCTGTCGCCCACGGCCACCCCGAATCCGCCGAGCATTCGCAAGCGGAGCGGAGAGATTCCGAGTCCACCGTCGCTGATCGGACCAGCCTACGCCGCACAGCACCGGCCCGCCCGCGCGCCGCTAACATTGGCTGACCGCCGCGGGGTGGAGCAGTCAGGTAGCTCGCCGGGCTCATAACCCGGAGGTCGCAGGTTCAAATCCTGCCCCCGCTATGTCTC
>JBOGZB010000179.1:0-21980 GCA_050697175.1 Solirubrobacterales bacterium
TCGAGGAGATCACGATCGGGTAGTCGTGGTGGCCGACCGATGTGTCGACCTGATCCGGATCGACCGACTCGCGATCGGACCGCAGGCCGAGGATGTGGCGCATCGAGATCGGGCTCTGGCGCTCGAGGTCGCGAACCTTCTCGGAGTACTCCTCGTAGGAGGACGTGCCGTTCGCCGCCGCGATCGCCGCCTTGTAGACCTTCGGGTAGAACCGGAAGGTCTTGGCGGGCTTCGCCTCCTGCTCGCCGCTCAGGACCCCGAAGCGCTGGTCGGTGTCGTGGTCGAGGTCCGCGTAGCCGAGCCCGCCGTCCTCCGAGCCGCAGAAGGTCTGACACTGGAGGGTCTCGGCGAGCTCGGGCTTGACGCCGATCGACGAGAACTGCCGCGCGTAGCCGCGCAGCTCATGGATGCCGATCGTCGAGATCACCTTTTCGATCCCCTTGCGAAGCGCGGCGCAGAGGTTGGAGACGTCGGTGTCGTAGTCGTCCACGCAGATCACCTCGACCATCACGTACGGGCAGACGCCGTTGGCGCCGAGCCCGATCGCCAAGGCGACGTCGTGGACGTTGCGGATCGCCGCCGAGCGAAGCACGATCGAGCACCGGCGACGCAGGTTCTCCTCGCCGGTCTCGCCGAACTTGAGCTGCTTGAGCGCCTGGTCCACCGCCGAGACGGCCAGATGCGGGTCCAGGTAGCGGCGGTCCCCGTCGTAGACGGTGCGGTCGGTGAGGACCACGAGCTCGGCTCCCTGGCGGACCTGCTTGACGGCCTCCTGCTTGATCCGCTCGACCGCCCCGTGCGTGGTCTCGGACTCGAGCAGCGCGATGTCGATCGCCGCGGCTCGATCGCGGAACTCCTCCCACAGGTCCTCGAGCAGGTAGGTCTTGTGGTCGCGGGCGATCCGCCTGTAGTTGGAGTCCGAGAGCGGAGCGAGGCCGTGATGGCCGCCGAGGACGATCGGGAAGGCGGTCTCGATCGTCCGGGTGTCCGTGCCGGGGGCATGGATCGACGGCCGGCGCCCGTACACCGTCCGGGTTGAGAAGTGCTCGATCTCGCGCTCGCGGTCGATCGCGGGGTTGGTCACCACCGCGACGGTCTCCTTGAAGTAGTCGGCGAGGTTCTGGCGCTCCGGGGAGAGCGATGCGAGCGGCCCGTCATAGCCCAGCGAGCCGATCGGCTCGGCGCCGTTCGACGCCATCTGCTGGCAGAGCTTGACGTCGTCGCGTTGCCAGCCGAAGCCGGCCAGGACCCGGTCCGCGACCTTGACCGGCTCGGACGGGCCGGCCGACGTGTAGCCGGGAATCTCGGTTCCCTCCAGCGGCCCCCCGGTCTCGAGCGCCCGATCGAAGGGGGCCATGCGCGAGGCTATCGACCCGAGCTCGCCATCGGTCTCCCGCATGTCGGGATCGCGCTTCCGAGTCCCGGTCCGGTCGAGCCATCGCTCGGCGACGGCGCGCTGCATCTCGAAGTGCTCGTAGAGGCGCGAGGTGCGCTTCTCGCGATCGATCGTGACCATGAGCTTCTCACCGGGGCCGAGCGGCTTGGGCTCGGAGGCCATGTCCTCGCACCCGACCACGCCGGGCTCGGAGCTGAAGATGAAGTCGTCCGGGGTCTCGAGCTTCCAGAGCGGGCGCAGGCCGAGCGCATCGGCCGAGAACACGCACTCGTCGTCGTGGCGGGCGATCAGCGCGACCGGGCCCTGAGCGAACGGCCCCATCGCCTGGCGCAGGTAGGCGTAGAAGGCGTGCAGGTCGGCGGACAGCAGGCGGACCTCGTCGATGACCGGCGGGACGACCATCTCCATCGCCTCGGCGAGCGAGAGCCCCTCGACTCGAATCAGCGTGTCGATGACCCGGTTGAGGTCCTGCGAATCCGACGAGCCGGGGTCGATCGGCACGCCCAGCATGCGCCCCTCCTGGCGAAGCTGCTCGACCGTGTTGATCTCGCCGTTGTGGCCGAGCACGGTGAACGGCTGAACGCGCCGAAACGAGGGCCAGGTGTTGGTCGAGTAGCGGTTATGCCCGAAGCAGCCGATCGTCTCGAAGCGCTCGTCCCGGAGGTCCGGGTAGTACGCGCCGAGCACCTTCGGCGCTCCCATCACCTTGTAGACGCAGGTCGTGGCCGAGAACGAGGCGACGTGGCAGCCCAGCTCGGACTCGAGCGCGAGCATCAGGTCGAAGGCGATCCGGGCGCGCCGCCCGGCATCCGGGAGCAGCCCGGCGACCTGCCAGAAATGCGGCTCGTCCTCGCGGGCGATCGCTCCGAGCGCCTGGGAGTCGACCGCCCCGAGCCGCTCGGCGAGGATTCGGAAGCCGCCTCGGCCGAGGATCTCACGGGCGTCGTGGCGCGCCTTCTCGACGTCCTCGCGCCGATCGATGAACAGGTGGGCGACGGCGAATGCGGGATCGAGGGCGAGCGCCGGGTTATGGCCGCCGGCTCGGACCTCCTCGGTCCAGATCCGGTGCGGGATGTCGACCAGGATGCCGCAGCCGTCTCCCTCGCCGTCCACGTTCCCCGCCCGGTGGAGCATCTTCTGGAGGTTGGCCAGGGCCAGCTCCACGGGAGTGCGGTTGGGCGTCGCGTCCTTTCGCACCGAGGCGTAGATGGCGCAGGCGTCGCGATCCTCCACGCTGGGCGGCGAAACCCGCGGGCGATAGGCCCGTTCGGGTGAAAAGCGAGGCCGATCGCGGCCCAGGGACGACGGACGAGTCTGAGAGCCAGCCATGCTCACCTCCCGGGATCCACGCCTTCTTCGAGCGGGCGTGCGACGGGGACAAAGGTGAGGCGCAGTATACGAAGCCAAGCCGCCATATAGTCCCGCCGATGTCCGAGGCGATCGCGGTCCTATCGCAGAAGGGCGGCACCGGGAAGACCACCATGGTGCGCTCGCTGGCCGACGTGTTCGCTCGGCTCGGGCTGGACGTGCTGGCGGTCGACGCCGACCCTCAGGGAAACCTCTCCGACTACTTCGACGCCGACCCGAGCGCAGAGCCGACGCTGGGCGACGTCCTCCAGGGCCAGGCGCGGGCCGCCGACGCCGTCCACGGGAGGGTGATCCCCGCGAATCTGCGGCTCGCCGAGGCCGAGCTCGTCCTGGCGGGCAAGATCGGCCGCGAGGTGACCCTCCGCAACGCGCTCCGCGACCTGCGGCGAACGAGCGACATGATCCTGATCGACTGCCCGCCCACCCTCGGCCTTCTGACCGTCAACGCGCTGGTCGCCTCGACCTACGCGATCCTCTCGACCGAGGCCCAGTACTTCTCGCTCCAGGGGATGGAGCAGGCCATCCAGGTGCTCGACCTCGCCAAGGACAGCCTCAACCCCGACCTCGAGCTGCTGGGCGTCTGCCTGAACATCGTCAACATGCGAACCCGCCACGCCCGTCAGACGCTTGAGGCGCTTCAGGAGCGGTTCGGCGACAAGCTGTTCAGAACGGTCATCCGCCAGTCGATCGCCTACGCGGAATCGGCCGAGCGAGCCGTCCCGATCCTCGACTACCGGCCCGACCGCGGCTCCGACTACCTGTCGCTGGCCGGCGAGATCCTGCGGCGACTGGGCAGACAGGACCTGCTCGAGCCGCTCGACGAGCTGAGCGCCGAGCTCGCCCCGGCCGGCGCCGGCAGCCCGTGAGCCCCCCGAGCCCCACTCCGACGTGGAATCATCCGCACCGATGAGCGAAGCGGACTCCGCCGAGAGCCTCGAGATCGCGATCGGGCGCTACAACGATGCCTGGAACGATCAGGACCTGGATTCGATCATCTCGATGCACGCGCCCGACATGGTGTTCGAGAACCACACCGCCGGAGAGCGCGCCGAGGGAGAGGCCGTGAGGGAACACATCGGCTCGATCTTCGAGACCTGGCCCGACCTGACCTTCACCGCGCGCCGGCTCTACGTCCGCGACGGCTTGGTGGTTCAGGAGTGGACGGCCGAGGCCACGCACGTCAACGAGATGCGACGCGGCGAGCTGGCGGCCGAGCCGACCGGCAAGGCGATCGCCTGGGACGGTCTCGACGTGATCCCGTTCGAGCAGGGACTGGTGAAGCGCAAGGACGTCTACTCGGACTCGGTCTCGATCCTGCACCAGCTCGGCCTGCTGGCCTAGCCGCCTCGGCCGAAACCCCGGAAGAGAGCCTCAGAGCTCGGGGACGTCGGCGCCGAGGGGACTGAACGGGGCGCGGACGACCTGCGCCCAGTCGCCGACCCGGCTGCGCAGCGCGTCGGTGACTTTGCCGGTGTCCTGCCAGAAGCACCACACGAGGACGGCCGGCCCGGCGCCCGAGATGGTCGCCCCGATCGCGCCGAGCTCCCGAGCCTCGGCGAGGACCTCCATAGAGCCCGGAAAGAGGTGGGCACGATGGGGCTGGTGCATCCGGTCATCGAGGCCGTTCGCGATCAGGGCGAGGTCCGAGCGCTCGATCCCGAGGACGAGCTGCGATGCGGCCGCGAGGTTGGCCACCGCGTCCTCGGTGGGGACGCTGGGCGGCATGGCGGCGCGCGCCTCGGCGGTCGGCACCTCGGCCTCCGGGACGACGAGCACCCCCTCGACGCCCTCCGGCGGCTCGAGCCTGACCGGCGGTCGCGGCGCCGATCCTTCCGAGGCCTGCGGGCAGACGACGAACCCGCCGTAGAGGGCCGCCCCGACGTTGTCGGGGTGGCCCTCGAGCTCGACCGCCCGTGAATAGATCTCGTCGCGGTCGAGGGCCAGCTCGAAGAGGTGGTCGGCGGCCAGCAACCCGGCGACGATCGCCGCCGCCGAGGAGCCCAGCCCCCTGGCCGACGGGATCTCGCTGCGGATCTCGAACCGAAGGCCGTCCGCCGAGTGCAGGGCCTCGAAGGCCCGCACGCAGAGGTTCGAGCGGTCTGCCGGCACGGGCTGGTCGCCGGGGTCGACGCTGAACTCGCCCGCCTCCGCGACCTCGAGCTCGAGGTGGAGCGAGATCGCGGCGGCGAGGACGTCGTAGCCCGGACCGAGGTTCGCCGACGAGGCCGGAACGCGCACCAGGCGGCGCCGGCCGGTCACCTCACTGCTTCCACTTGATCGAGCAGCCGACCGGCTCCGTCTCGGGCCGCGGCGGCGTTTCGCCGGCAAGGACCGCGTCGAGCGCCTCGCGAAGCCAATCTGCGCCGAGCTCGGGGTCCATGTGATCGCCGTCGGGCGCCCCTTCGTAACGGATCATCCCGGCGCGGTCGACGACGTAGACGTGGGGGGTGACCTGGGCGGCCCACGCCGCCGCGGCTTCCTGGCTTTCGTCGTGCAGGTACGGGAACGGCCATTCCTCGTTGCGCACCCGCTCGCGCATCGCGGCCAGCGAGTCGTTGGGATAGCGCTCGGCGTCGTTCGAGTTGACGGCGAAGAACCTGACTCCCCGCGGGCCGTAGTCGCGCGCGACATCGACGATGCGATCGTGCCACGCGAGCGCGTAGGGGCAGTGGTTGCAGGTCCACACCACCACGCTCGCCGTCGCCTCGTCCCGCGAGGGAAGCGAGCGCCGGGCGCCCTCCGTGTCCGGCAGGTCGAGCGGGGGGGCCGAGTGGCCCAGCTTGGTGGCCGTCGCGCGCGCAGTCATCGATCGCCTCCTCGGGTTGCCTGCCGCAGAGTCTCGCGCAGGTCGTGGCGGTCGGGCAGGGGCGAGGGCCGGCCATCGCGCAGCCGGTAGATCCGACAGGAGAGCCCGACCGGCTCGGTGTCGTGGGGTTCGATGTCGCGACCGTCGATCCTGACCGTCGGCGAGCCGATGAACCGCTCGGCCTCGGCGTCGCGGTCGGTGCGGATCTCGCGCACCTCGAGCGACGCCGGATCGATGCCCGCCGAGGCCATCTCCTCGCGGACCAGCGCCTGCGCCTCCTCGGACGAAGGGCATCCCCGCCACCACAGCAGCTGCACGGCCGGCGCGGCGCTCATCGTCTGCGAAAGGTACAGGCGCGCCGGTCAGCCGTCGATCAGCGCCTGGACCCGCGCCTGGAGCTCGTGCGGGTCGAACGGCTTGCGGAGGTAGTCGTTGGCTCCGACCTCGAGGCCGTGGGCGATGTCGCGGTCCTGAACCGTCGCCGTCAGCATCAGCACCGGGATGTCCTCGGTGTGACGGGCCTCGCGCAGCGCCTGCACGACCTCGAACCCGTTCATCCTCGGCATCATCACATCGAGCACGCAGAGGTCCGGGAGCCGCTCGCGCGCCAGATCGAGCGCCTCGGCGCCGTTCGCGGCGGTGATCGTCTGGGAGCCGCCCTGATCGAGGCGAAATCGCACCAGGTCGAGCACGTCGCCGTCGTCGTCGGCGATCAGGATCAGCCTGTCTCGGGGCCCGGCATCGCTCACGACGATCCGTCCTTCGCCAGCTCGATCGCGTCTCCTTCGACGGGCTCGAGCGGAAGCACGACCCGAAACGTCGTGCCCACTCCCTCCTCGCTGTCGACGTCCACCGCGCCGCCGTGGGCGTCGACGATCGCCTTGACGATCGAGAGCCCGAGGCCCGTTCCCGGAATCTGCATCGCGGTTGCTCCCTTGGCGCGGTAAAGCCGCTCGAAGAGCCGGTCGCGTTCCTCGGGCGGGATCCCCATCCCGGTGTCGGTCACCTCGATCGTCGCCGAGCCGTTGCGGCGGCCGACGTGCACCCCGACGTCTCCCCCGCCGGGCGAGAACTTGATCGCATTCGTCAGCAGGTTGTCGACCACCTGTCCGAGGCGGTGAGCGTCCGCCTCGCACTCGGGAACCGGGTCGGCTCGAAGGTGCAGCGCCACGCCGTGGCGCTTCGCCGTCGGCCTCGCCGCGTCGATCGCCTGCTCGGCGATCTGGCGGAGATCGGCCCTGCCGGGCTCGATCGCGAACTTGCCGGCCTGGATCCGGACCAGCAGCAGCAGATCCCCGACCAGGCGGATCTCTCGGTTGGCGTTTCGCCGGATCACCTCGAGGAACCTGCGCCCCTGCCCCGAGATTCGCTCGCCCTCGGTCTCGTCGAGGAGCTCGGTATAGCCGATGATCGAGGTCAGCGGAGTGCGAAGCTCGTGCGAGACGAGGCCGAGGAATTCGTTCTTTGTGCGCTCCGTCTCTTCCTCGGCGCGCTTTCGATCCACGTAGTTGCCGATCTGGCTCGCGATCGCGGTCAGGACGCTGAGCAGCTCACGGTCCTCGGGCCGCTCGCGCCGGTCGAACAGCTCGAACGCCCCGTGGAGCCGCCCGCCCGTCTGAACCGGCATCCACAACGCGCTCGCCATGCTCCCCAGCGCCGCGTTCCGCGCCCAGGGCACCGGTGAGCCCGTCCCGAGCTCGCTCGCCCACACGGGCGCCCCGAGCGGGTCGGGCCCATCGCTGATCGGCGGCTCCCAGTCGGTGCCCTCGCTGATCGGCACGACCTGCCCACTCAGATGCGCGGCCGTCCAGGTCGCCTCGCACCGAAGTCCGCTCCCCTCCTCGCGGGCGGCCCAATAGGCGCCGCAGGTCCACCGCCCCGAATCGCAGACGATCGGCAGGACCCTGGCACCGATCGCGCCGACCTCGGGGGCGTCGGCGAGAACCCTGACGGCCCGATACTGGGCGGACAGATACCGGGCGGTGCGCTTTCGGTCAGAGATGTCGCGGGTGATCGCCGCGGCCCCGACCAAGCGCCCGTCCGGGTCGGTCACCGGCGAGACGTTCACCGACACGTCGAGTCGGCGGCCGCCCTTGGCCATCCGCTCGGTCTCGCTGTCGGTGACGAAGTCGCCCCCGGCCGTGCGGCCGAGCGCGCCGGCCGCGTCGCCTGGCCGGTCCGGCGGCACCAGGTCCGAGACCGACATCCCGATCGCCTCATCCGCCGAATAGCCGAACAGCCGCTCGGCCCCCTTGTTCCACGTCGTTATCTCGCCGTCAAGCGTGTACCCGTAGATCGCGTCGCGCGAGGACTCGACGATCCCGCCGAGGCGCTGGGTCGAGGCCTCGGCCTCGATCCGATCGGTGACGTCGCGCGCCGTGGCGTAGATCCGCTCCTCGCTCGGAACGCCGACGCAGGTCCACTCGAGCCAGCGCCAGCCGCCGTCCTTGGTGCGGTAGCGGTTGCGGCCCGCCGTCTCGCCCCCCGCCCTCAATTGCTCGAGCGCCCTCTCGGTGCCGGCGCGATCGTCCGGATGGACGAGCTCGAGGAAGGACAGCCCCCTGAGCTCGTCCCGGGTCCATCCGAGGGCCGCCTCCCAGCGACTGTTGAGCTGCTCGAACGCCCCGTCGAAGGTCGCCGTCGAGACGAGGTCGTTCGAGAGCTCGAAATAGCGAGCGCTCTCCTCGAGGCGCCGCTCGAGCAGCTTTCGCTCGGAGATGTCGTGCATGAACCCGTACGCGACCCACTCCTCGCCCTCGCCGCTGGCCCACAACGCGAGCTCGATCGGGATCTCGCGGCCGTCGCGGCGAACGGCCGCGATCTCGACCCGCTGGCCCAGCATCGGCCCCTCGCCGGTCCTCAGGTAGTGCTCGAGGCCCCTCCGGTACCCGGCCCGCATCCGCGGAGGGACCACCGTCTCGGTGAGCGGCCGGCCGATCGCCTCCGACGACGACCATCCGAAGACCCGCTCGGCGGCCGGGTTCCACTCCTTGATCGACCCCTCGCGGTCGACGGCGATGAAGGCCTCGTTGGTGGTCTCGACGATGGTCCTCTGGCGCTCCGACGCGCTCCTCCCCACCCGCCGCGCCTCTCGCAGCCTCCGCGAGCCGATGCCGACCGCGACGGCCGACGGGAAGTACACGACCGCCCTGGTGAGATACCCGAGCGCGTTCATGTCGACGTTCTCGATCTGGACCCAGGTCGCGAACAGGCCGAACGCCACCGTCGCGGCCACCAAGCCCATCGCGACGCCCCATTCGAGCGCCACCAGGCAGATCGGCACCACGTAAACGCCGAGGACGCCGCTGTCGGGATCGTCGACTACCAGCCGGAGGGCGAGCCCCCCGACCAGCATCAGGACGGAGACGGCCAGGACGAGCTGCCGCCGGCCCGTCCATCCGGACGTGCCTGAATGGCCGGCGCCTGCGCTGTTCGGCCCCACGCTGCTCATATCGGCAGCTCGCGAGGCCGTGCTTAGGCCAGGCCGCCCCCGTGTCCGTAGACGGCGCCGGCGACGATCGCTCCCGGGGGGACCTCGGATCCCGGGAGCAGCACCGAGTGCCTGACCCGCGCACCCTCGCCGACCACGGATCCGGCGCCGATCACCAGCGGGCCGTCGAGCCGGGCTGCGGGGTCGAGCCGGCAGCCCTCGGCGACGAGCACCCTGCCGCCGACCCCCGGCTCGCCACTCGAC
This sequence comes from Solirubrobacterales bacterium, assembly GCA_050697175.1. Taxonomy (GTDB): domain Bacteria; phylum Actinomycetota; class Thermoleophilia; order Solirubrobacterales; family 70-9; genus AC-56. The sequence continues at coordinate 9,265 of JBOGZB010000179.1, forward strand.
AGCGCCGCCTCGCCGCCCCTGGGCTCGAGCAGCCTCCCGTCGCCCTCGGCCACGACGGATCCCTCGAGCGCGTCGAGGTTGCCCTGCAGGTACTCGGGCAGCGAGCCGACGTCGTTCCAGTAGGCGTCGATCGCGTGGACGTGGAACGGGACGTCGTGCTCGAGCAGGGCCGGGAAGACGTCGAGCGCGAAGTCGGCCACCGGCCGGTCGGGGAAGTAGTCGAAGATCTCGGGGTTGAGGACGTAGATCATGCAGCTCGCCAGGTCGGAGAGCGCCTCGGCCGGATCGGGCTTTTCCTGAAAGCCCTGGACCCTGCCGTCCGAGCCGGCGATCACGACCCCGAACTCGCTGACGCTCGCCACCCGCTTCACGGCCAGCGTCGCGATCCCGCCGCTGGCCTCGTGGGCGGCTCCGAGAGCCGCGAGGTCGATGTCGGTGAGGGCGTCCGCGGCCATCACCAAGAAGGGCTCCGACCCGAAGAAGTCGGCCACGTTTCGGACCCCGCCGGCCGTGCCGAGCAGCTCGTCCTCGTAGCTGTAGCTGAGGTCGATCCCGAGCTCGGAGCCGTCCCCGAAGCGATCGCGGATCGTGTCCGGGAACCAGTGGAGGTTGGCGATCACCTGCTCGAGGCCATGGCCGCGCAGGAGCCTCAGGATGTGCTCCATCACGGGCCGGTTGGCGACTGGCACCATCGGCTTCGGGACCTCGTAGGTGAGCGGGCGCAGCCTCGTCCCGAGGCCCGCCGCCATGACCATGGCGCGCATCGCTCAGCCAGAGGGAGGCGCCGGGGGACGCGGCCGGAGTCGCATCATCGGACCGTCTCGCTTCGGAAGCTCAGGTCCCCTGGTCCCAAGAGGCCAGGTACTCCTGCTGCTTGTCGGTCAGCGAGTCGATGTCGACGCCTCGCGAGGCGAGCTTGAGGCGGGCGATCTCGCGGTCGATCTCCTCGGGCACCGGATAGACCCGGTTCTCGAGCGTCGCGTGGTCGCGGACCACGTGCTCGGAGGCGAGCGCCTGGTTGGCGAAGCTCATGTCCATTACCGACGCGGGGTGTCCCTCGGCGGCCGCCAGGTTGACCAGCCGCCCGTCGGCGAGGACGAAGATCTCCCGACCGTCCTTGGTGCGGTGGCCCTCGACGAACGGCCTGGCCCGGAACTTCTCGGCGGTGATCGCGTCGAGGTCGCCCTTGTTGACCTCGACGTCGAAGTGGCCGGAGTTGCAGACGATCGCTCCCGACTTCATGAAGTCGAACATCTCGCCCGCGATCGCGTCGCGGTTGCCGGTCACCGAGATGAACAGGTCGCCGACCTTCGCCGCCTCGATCCCGGGCATCACCTCGTAGCCGTCCATCAGAGCCTCGAGCGCCCGCAGCGGGTCCACCTCGCAGACGATCACATGGGCGCCGTGGCCCTTGGCGCGCATCGCGACGCCGCGGCCGCACCATCCGTAACCGATCACCACCACCCGCAGTCCCGCGATCAGGACGTTCGTGGCGCGGATCACGCCGTCGAGGGTCGACTGGCCGGTCCCGTAGCGGTTGTCGAAGAAGTGCTTGGTCTTCGCGTCGTTGACGGCGACGATCGGATAGCCGAGCTTTCCCTGGCGCTCGAGCGCCTCGAGGCGGATCACTCCGGTCGTCGTCTCCTCGGTGCCGCCCAGCACATCGGAGAGCTGATCGGAGCGCTCGCCGTGCAGGATCCCGACGACGTCGGCCCCGTCGTCCATCGTGATCTGGGGCTTGCCGTCGACCACCGCGTGGATGTGCCGGTAGTAGCTCTCGTTGTCCTCGCCGTTGATCGCTAACACGTCGGCGCCCGTGCGGTCGACCAGGGCGGCGGCGACGTCATCCTGGGTGGACAGCGGGTTGGACGCGCACAGCGCGACCTGCGCGCCGCCCGCAATCAGGGTGCGGACGAGGTTGGCGGTCTCGGTGGTGACGTGCAGGCAACACCCCACGCGCACCCCGTCGAGGGGCCGCTCGGCCTCGAAGCGGTCGCGAATCGAGCGCAGGACGGGCATCTGCCGATCCGCCCAGTCGATCCTCCGCTGGCCATCGTCGGCCAGGGCGATGTCTGCGATGTCGTAGCTCTTCTCGGCCGTTGCCAAGCTGATCCTTTCGTCGGGATGAGCCCGGAAGGATACGGACGGGCAGCCCTCCGAGGTCGCTACGGTGAGCCGGTGGACGATCCGATCGCAGTGGGCCCCGGAGTCGCGATCCCGTTGGCCGAGATCGAGGTCCGCGCGAGCCGCTCCTCGGGCCCGGGAGGCCAGCACGCGAACGTCACCGCCTCGCGAGTCGAGGCGGTGTTCGAGGTCGAGGCGTCGATGGCGCTGAGCACCGACCAGAAGGCGCGCCTGCGAGCACGGCTCGGCGATCGGGTCACCGCCGTCGCTCAGGACGCCCGCGGCCAGGCGCGCAACCGCGAGCTGGCCATCGAGCGCCTCCGCTCGAAGCTGGCGATGGGCCTGGCGATCCCTCGCAGGCGCCGGCCGACCAGGCCCGGACGCGCCGCGCGTGAGCGCCGCCTGGAGACCAAGCGGCGAAACGCGGAGCGAAAGCGTGCCCGCCGCTCGCCCCGAATCGACGAGTGACGCCGCCGCGACCGAGCTGCGATGGCGCCCGATCGCCGGGGTACGCTACGGTCGATCGGTCGTCAGGGACTGGCGGCTCGAGCAAGTTGCAAACGCGCCGCCGAGGCGCCCGAATACAGACGCTGGAGGTACGCATGGGTTCCTCGTCGGCGCCCCGGCATGGGGCACGGCGGTTCCCCGTCGGGCTGGTCGCGCTTCTCGCCTTGGGCGCCGCCGCGCTCCCGGGGGCGCCGGCGATCGCCCATTCGCGTCCGACGGTCATGGGACACCGCGCGACGATCGTCGGCCCGAACACGCCCTTCGTCGCTCCGGGGCACCGAAAGGTGATCCTGGGCACACGCCACAAGGACGTGATCGTGGGAACGAAGGCCAGCGAATGGATCATCGGCGCCGGAGGACGAGACGTGATCGACGGCGGGGGCGGGAACGACTACATCTTCGCCGGCAACAACCCGAGCGACATCAAGCACGACTCCCGGACCACCTTGATCGGCGGCCCCGGCAACGACTACATCGACGGCAGCTACGCCAGTGACCTGATCATCGGCGATCAAGCGAACCTGGCGGGGAGCGCCCACGGAAGCGCCGGCAGGGACAAGATCGACGGAGAGTTCGGCAGCGACACGATCGTCGGGGACAACTACTCGGCGTTCGACGCCAGCGGGGGTGCGAGGGACTTCATCCGCGCCCAGGAGGGGGACGACACGGTGATCGGAGACAGTGCGGTGACCGGCAGCGGCACGGCCCAGGGTGGCGCCAACGACCACTTCGAGGCCTCGTCGGGGAAGGACCTGGTCGTCGGCGACAGCTACTCGCCGCAGGGACACGCGATCGGCGGCGGCAACGACAAGATGAGCTCCGGCCCCGGGGCCGACCTGCTGGTCGGCGACAGCTTGACGCGAAGCGGGCAGGCCGAGGGCGGGGGCAACGATCAGCTTCACGCCCTCGCCGGCGCCGACCTGATGTTCGGCGACGACTACGCGTCGGCCGGCGGGACGTTCAGCGGCGGCGGACGCGACGAGCTGGGCGGGGGGCCGGGCAGCGACGCGCTGCGGGGCGGGCCCGCGATGGACTTGTGCAGCGGCGGCCCCGGCAAGGACTCGATCAGGCGCTGCGAGGGAAGGCTGGTGGGCGGCTGATGCGGACTCGACTGGCCATGATCGCGCTCGTCGGAGCGCTCTTCGCCACTTGTGCGGCTGCCGGCCTGGGGCCGGGGACGGCCCAGGCCAAGGTGGTCAAGCCCCACCAACGGCCGATCAGCAAGGAGCCGGCGGTCATCGATCTCCGCCACTTCCGCAACAAGCTGAGGGGGATCGACCACGCGTCCCACCGAGAGTATCGCCGGCTGCTGGCCAAGAAGCGCCACGTGACGAGCGATGCGAGAGACGCCCTCGACGAGCGCGACAAAGAGCGTCAGCACGCCCTGAAGGCCTATCTGCACAAGCCCGGGCGCCACCATCGCGGGCGGACCAAGAGGCGCAGCGAGGACTACTACGCGTACCTGCGAAGCCTCGAGTCGCACACGGTCAGGCAGCTCGTGGCGTCGATCAGCGACGAGATCGACCGGCTCGCCTACTCGTAGCTGATCGCCCGGATCACGTCGAGGCGCGCAGCTCGCCGGGCCGGAAGGATCGAGGCGACCAGGCCGAGCGCGATTCCCGCCACGCCGACGTAGGCCATGGTCGAGAGCGGCGGCCGGTACTCGACCCCGGGGATGCCTGACGAGAGGCCCTGAAGGAGGGCGTAGCCCAGCCCGGTGCCGACCCCGATCCCCAGGACGGCGCCGATCAACCCGATCACGAGGCTCTCGTCGGCGATCGCCCGCCGGACCTGCCAGCGCGATGCTCCGAGCGCCCGCAGGACCCCGATCTCGCGGGTCCGCTCGATCACCGACATGGTCAGCGTGTTGACGATCCCGAACAGACTGGCGAAGATCGCCACGCCGACGATCGCGTAGAAGATCCCGAACTGCTGGTTGACCTGGCCCTCGACCTTGGACTTGAGCTGGGCGTTGGAGAGCACGGCCAGGTTTGGGTAGTCGCGCCGGACTATCCGCTCTACGCGGCGTCGCAGCACCGGCCGTGCGCCCGCCGAGGTCGCCTTCAGGGCGAGCTCGGAGTCCGCGGTCACGCCGTACACCGCTCGCATCGTCCGCAGCGACATGCCCACCGTCTGTCCCCCGAAGATGATCGTCTTGACGATCCCGGCGACCCGCGTGTGCCGCGTCCCGGATGAGCCGTGAAGGGTGATCCGGTCGCCGACCCCGAGCTTCGTCTCCTGAGCCCAACCCTTGCCAAGGGTCACCCAGCCGCGGTCGATGCGCTTGAAGGCGAGGGCCCGTGACGTCCCCTCGATCTCGGTCTGGTCCACCTTCTGGTAGGCGGGCGGGTTGAAGGCGAGCAGGAGCCCGTCGCCCTTCTTTCCCTTCGGCCCCGGCAGGTCGGGCGTATAGAGGAAACGCTCGTTGGCCACCACGGCCGCCTGCGGTATCCGCGCGAGCCGCTTTCGAAGGCCGTTGGCGATCGTCTGCTGCGGCCCCTGGCCCGGCGCGAATCCCTGCGGCTGGACGGTCAGGTCGCGCGCGAAGTCGCGATCGAACTCGTCGTTGATCGATTGGAGGAAGCTCGCGCCGAGGCTGTTGACCGCGACGACCAGGGCGAGGCCGATCATCAATGCGGTCGCCGTCGCCGCGGTGCGGCCAGGGTCGGTGCGCGCGGCGTCCGCGGCGAGGCGTCCCTCGACAGGGAAGGCGCGCCGAAGCGGCCAGGAAAGCACGCCGACCAGTGGACGGATCACGAACGGCGCGACCAGCGCGATCCCCAGGAAGATCGCGATCGTCCCGATCATCCCGGCGGCGGCCACGGCGGTCGTCGTCTGATCGGCGGCGCCGAGCCAGAATGCGCCCACGAGGCCCAGCGGAATCAGCACCGCGCCGACCACGGCCCGTCGGCGGCTCAGTCCCGCGCGAAGTCCCTCGGTGCCGAGGACAGCCCTGATCGGCGAGGTCCGCCCCGCCCGGCGCGCCGGATACAGAGCTCCGAGGACAGCCGTGATCAACCCGGTCGCCACCGCGGCCACCGGAGCGAAGCTCGAGAAGGCCAGATCGCCGACCGGGAAGGCGAGGGCTCGCATCAGAGCGATCAACCCGAGCGCCAACCCGATTCCGAGCGCCAACCCGACGACACCTCCCAGCAGCCCGAGCAGGACGGCCTCGCGCAGGACCGAGCCGGTGATCCGCCACCTGCCGGCGCCAAGCGTCCTCAGCATGCCGATCTCCCTGGTCCGCTGGAAGACGGTCATGTTGAACGAGTTGAAGATCAAGAAGCCGCCAACGAAGAGCGCCATGGCGGCGAAGAAGTAGAGGATCGCGTTGAAGGCCTGGAGCTGCTGCTCGACGTCGGCCGTCTTGCCGGCGGGTGTCTGGACCTTGACCCCGTCGGGCAGGTCCCCTCGGAGCTCGCGACGCACCCGGTCGATCGCCGGGTCGCCCCCGTCGACGACCAGGTCGATCTCGTCGTAGGCGCGCGGCTTGCCCATCAACCGGCGCCCGGTCCCGAGCGGCACCCGTCCGAAACCCTGGCCGCCGAAGTCGAGCCCGGTCGAGAACTGGAACAGCCCGACCACCCGAAGACCCCTCACCCCCACCGGCGTCGCCAGCCGCACCCGGTCGCCGAGCGCGATCCCGTTCGCGTCGGCCCAGCTCTTCTGGAGCGTCACCTCCCGCCCGCGCCGAGCATCGCGCCCGGAGACGGTTCGCGAGTCCGAGAGCCGGGCGGCCGCCGGGCGCTCGCCGGCGACGTTCAACCGGGCGCTCGCCGCCGTCGACGCCCGCCCGTTGCGATCGACGAGCGTGAAGACGCTGGTCACGTTCCCCTGCGCCTCCGACACCCCCGCCGTCCGACGCACCGTCGACAGCGCGGAGCTCCGCACCGAGTCCCCGCCGACACCCGAGACCACCAGGTCCGTGCGCCCGTAGACCGAATCGAACAGGTCCGCGAAAGTCCGGTGGATCGTCACCGTCAGGAGCAGGACGCCGAGGATCATTCCCACCCCGAGCACGATTCCCGCCGCAGTCAGCAGCGAGCGCATGCGGCGAGCTCGAACCTGACGAAACGCCAGCGCGCCGAAGCTGCGCATCATCCGAGTCGCGAGAGCGCCCGGATCACGGCCTCGGTGGATCCTCCCGGCGACTCCCCTGCGACCGCCCCGTCGCGAAGCAGGATCACCCGCCCGGCGATCGCGGCCGCCGCCGGGTCGTGGGTGACGATCACCACCGTCTGCCCCTCGTCGCGGTTCAGCTCCGCCAGTAGGTCGAGGACGCCCTGGCTCGAGCGGCTGTCGAGGTTCCCCGTCGGCTCGTCGGCGAGCACGATCTCGGGCTCGGTGAGCAGCGCCCGGGCGATCGAGACTCGCTGCTGCTCGCCCCCCGACATCTCCCCCGGGAGGTGTCGCGCCCGTTCGCCGAGCCCGACCCGGCCGAGCAGAGCTCGGGCGCGGTCGCGCGTCTCCTCGTCGCGCCGACCGGCGATCAGCGCCGGCAGCAGCACGTTCTCCTCGGCCGACAGCGAGGGAAGCAGGTTGAAGAACTGGAAGACGAAGCCGATCTTCTCGCGGCGAAGCCGGGTGAGGTCGCCGTCGCCGAGCCCGTCATAGCGCTCCCCGCCCAGCAGGATCTCCCCTGAGCTCGGCGTGTCGAGCGCGCCGAGAAGGTGAAGGAGGGTGCTCTTGCCCGACCCCGAGGGCCCCATGATCGCGACCATCTCGGCGCGCTCGACGCGGATGCTGACCTCGACGAGAGCGTGCACGGCGGTGTCGCCGCGCCCATACGACTTCGTCAGGCCTCGAGTCTCGAGCGCGGGGATCTCCATGCCCGCATATTGTCGTCGGCGGCCTCGCCGCGCAGGGCTAGGGAGCTCCGAGCCGGTCCTTGAGGCGCTCGATCGGCTCGATCGGAGCCGGATCGACGCCGCGTCGCGCGGCCAGCCGGAGTGACAGCAGATCGCCCAGCATCACCGCCCACAGCAGCCGCTCGGTGCGGCTCTCGCCCTCAGTCTCAACCCGCGCGACCGCCGCGGCGTCGGGCTCGACCAGGTCGGCCGTCAGGTCGAGCCGCTGCCTGACCCGCGGGTGCTGATCGCGATCGCCGAGGAAGATCGCGGCGAAGCGGCCGGCGGCGCGCGCCCCCTGCCAGCCGACGATCTCGTTGTGGTCGGCCTCGGGCAGCTCGGCCGAGAACGCGGGCAGCTTCGCGTTCTCGTTGATCTGCGTCTTCCATCGGTAGGCGACCGCCACCGTCAGGTCGGCGCCGTAGATGATCGGTATCGAGCCGTCCAGCCGCTCGGCCAGCTCAGCCGCCAGCTCGGCAAGCGTGCCGCTCGCGTCGCGCAGGTGGGCGGCCGAGGAGTCGATCTCGGTCCGGATCCCCGGGGCGGCGCCGAGAAGCGCGGCGACCTCTGCGGCGGCGGTGAACAGGTAACCGACCGCCGCCCGCGGCTGCAACCCGGACGGGAGCCCGATCACGGGAACGGAGTCGCGGCGGGCGGCACGAGCGAGCTCGCCGCCCGTGGTGGCGACGATCCGGCCCGCGCCGAGCGCCTCGGCCGCCTCGTAGCAGGCGATCGTCTCCTCGGTGTCGCCCGAGTAGCTCGAGCAGAGCACGGCGCGGTCGGGGAGCATGCTGTTCGGCAGCTCGTATCCGCGCTGAGTGGTGAGCGGCCGGCTGAGGCGGCTCCCGAGCACGGCCGCCGCGAGATCACCGCCGACCGCGGAGCCGCCCATTCCGCAGACGACCAGGCCACCGGGCGCGTCGAAGGCTTCGATCTTCGCCGACTCCACCCGCCACAGCGCGTCGCCGAGATGATCGGGGAGCGCCAGCACGTCGTCGAGCTGGTTCGACGCGTCCACGGCCTCGCCCTCGTTCACGGGGCCACCGCCTGCGGTCGAACGTGCGCCCCCGGCTCGATTCTCGAGCCCGGCTCGAGCTCGGCTCCCGCCTCGATCCGCGCCCCCCCACCGACCACCGAGCCCGCGCCGATCCGCGCCCCCGCACCCACGGTCACGCCGCGAGCCAGGATCGCCTCTCGGATCTCAGCCTCCGCGCCTACGGTGCAGTCGCCGAGCAACGCCGACCCCGCCACCCGGGCTCGCTCGCCGATCGCCGTCGCGCGGCCGATCACGGCGCGGGGGCCCACGGCGGCGCCCGGGCCGATCGCAACCTCGTCGCCGAGCAGGGCGGGCGCCTCGACCGTTGCCGCTTGATCGACCAACGCCCCCGCGGCGACCGCCATCCCGGCGTCGTCGACCGGGACGTCGGTGCGCACTGCGCCTTCGAGGATGTCCCAGCTCGCTTCCAGGTAGCGCTCGGGAGTGCCGACGTCCATCCAGTAGCCATCGAGCCGGCGACCGTAGAGGCCCTCGCCCACAAGCTGGGGGAAGATCTCGCGCTCGATCGAGCACATGCGGCCCGGGGCGATCATCTCGACCACGCTTCGCTCGACCACGTAGGCCCCGGCGTTGACCTCATCGGTGTCGATCTCGGCCGGGTCGGGCTTCTCGAGGAACTCGAGCACCTCCCCGCCGGCCAGCGCCGGGCTCTCTCCGGGGGCGGAGGGCCCCCCGGAGCGCCGAACGAGGCCGTACGAGGTCGGGTCGGCCACCGAGTGGAGCGCCAGGGTGACCGTGGCGCGATGCTCGGCGTGCGAGGCGATCAGCGCTCCCAGGTCGAGGTCGGTCAACAGGTCGCCGTTCAAGACCAGGAAGCGCTCCTCGAGCAGGCCCTTCTCGGCGGCGAGGCGAAGCGGCCCTGCGGTGCCGAGCGGCTCCGGCTCCTCGACGTAGGTGATCCGGCTCACCGCCTCGAACTCGTCGCCGAGCGCCTTCCTCACGGCGTCGGCCCCGAAGCCGCACGCGATGACGACCTCGGTCACCCCGTGCCGGGCCACCCAATCGACCATGTACGCGATGAACGGCCTGTCGACGAGGGTCATCGCGGGCTTGGGCGAGGTGAGCGTCAGGGGTCGCAGGCGAGTTCCCTCGCCGCCCGCCAGGATCAGGGCCTGCATCAGCGCGGCCGCGGCTGGGTGGCCTCGACCCGGCCCAGGTCTGCCTGACCGGGGAGTGCCGCCTCGTCGGGGCGTCCGATCCCCTCGTAGGCGAAGCCCGCCTCGCGGAGCGCCGCGGCGTCGAGGAAGTTTCGCCCGTCGACCACGACCGGGGTCGCCATCAGCTCGCGCAGACGCGGCCAGTCGAGCTCGGCGAACTCCTGCCACTCGGTGACCAGGATCGCGGCGTCGGCGCCGTCGAGGGCGCTCTCCACCGAGTCGCAGAGCTCGATGCTCGGCAGGAGCTCGCGGGCGGCGCCCCCCGCGACGGGGTCATAGCCCCTGACGATCGCGCCCTCGCCGTGCAGCCGCGCCGCAAGCACCAGGCTGGTCGCCTCGCGCATGTCGTCGGTGTCCGGCTTGAAGGCCAGGCCGAGGAGCGCGACGTGCTTGCCGACCAGCGATCCCAGGTGCTTCTCGAGCTTCTTCATCACCCGCCGCTTCTGGAGCTCGTTGACCTCGATCACGGCGGTCAGGAGCTGGAAGTGGTAGCCCGTGTTGCCGGCCAGCTGCTTGAGCGCGCTGACATCTTTTGGGAAACAGGAACCCCCGTAACCAATGCCCGCCCGCAGGAACGACGAGCCGATGCGCGTGTCCAAACCCATGCCGCGGGCGACCTCTGTGACGTCGGCCCCGACCTCCTCGGAGACGTTCGCGATCTCGTTGATGAACGAGATCTTGGTCGCGAGGAACGCGTTGGCCGCGAGCTTGATCATCTCCGCCGAGGCGACGTCGGTGCGGACCAACTCGCCGCCGAGCGGAGCGTAGATCGCCTCGACCTCGTCGGCCGCCCACTCGTCGCCCGGGTCGGCCCCGATCACGACCCTGTCGGGGTGCAGGAAGTCCTCGACCGCGGAGCCCTCCTTGAGGAACTCGGGGCAGGAGACGTAGGAGAGGCTCGGCTCGTCGCGGCGGATCGCCCGGCCGGTGCCCGCCGGGACGGTGCTCTTCATGACCAGCGCGTGGCCGCCGTCGCCCGGAAGCTGGGAGACGACCGCCTCGACCCGCGACAGGTCGGCGTCGCCCGAGTAGGTCGGCGGGGTGTCGACGCAGCAGAAGAGAAGCCGGGCGGAGTCGAGCACCTCGGCCATGTCGGTGGTCCAGGTGAGCCGTTCGCGGTTGCGCTCCAAAAGCTCGGCCACGCCCGGCTCGTGGATCGGGACCTCGCTCCTGCTCAGGGACTCGATCTTCCCGCCGTCGACGTCCATCGCCACCACCGGCTGCCCCAGCTCGGCGAAGCAGCCGGCCGTCACCAGGCCGACCCAGCCCACCCCGATCACGCCGATTGGTCGCTTCTCGCTCACTTCACCTCAATGATCGCGGCTCGGGGCGGATCCCGCCCTCAGCCGGTGTACCTGCGCATCGATTGTGCGATCCCGAGCATCTGGCCCGGGGTCAGCACGTTGAGCAGGGTGTTGTCGATCCAGTAGGCGGCCTTATCGGTCTTCCAGCCCACGAGCCTGAGCTGGCTGCCGTCCCAGGACTCGAGGTAGTCGCGCCCGCCGATCGTCTTCGTCTCGTCGGGGTTGGCGAGGATCGGCGCGTCCTTCCAGTCGGTGCCCGAGACGCCGTAGTACCCGGTGTAGCCGTCCGTCGGGACCTCGACGACCATCTTGTAGCCGTGGTAGACGCTGCTTCCCGGCCCGTCGATCGGGAACGCACGCGAGTCGGCGGTGAGCATCGACCCCGGGATCAGCTTTGTCGGGTAGTAGACCGGGAACTTGAGCATCTGCTTGCCGCTCTTGGTCTTGGTGGCGGCGAGCTTGGCGGCGGTCTGCTGGCCGGACGCGGTCGAGTCGATCAGCGGGGTCGGCGTGGGCGTGGGCGCCGGCTTCGAGGAGCCGTGGTGGTTGGTGGACCCCTTCGAGGACCCCGACCCGCCGCCGGACGGCGACGGCGTGGTCGTCGGAGGCGCTGGCGTCGTGCCCTCGAACTCCTGCACGGCCTTGCGGATCGCGCTCTGCGATGCGGTCACGTACGAGGAGGTCGGGCCCCCGAGGTTGGCGGGAAAGTGGACCTGCACCACGGGAGCGCTGCGGGCGGCGAGGAAAAGCTTGCCCAGGCTGACCAGCGCGATCGGATCCTCGATGTCCGAGGTGACGTACTTCTTGAGGATCCCGGTCAGGGTGCTGCGATCGGCGATCAGGGTCTCGGGGGGCAGCTCCTGGCGCGCCTCGCGGAGGAAGTTTTGCTGGCGGGCAGAGCGCACCAGGTCGTTGTCGTCGTGGCGGTAGCGGACGTACTGGAGCGCGTTCAGGCCGCACATCCGCTGGTAGCCCGCCGGGATGTTGATCTCGGCGTACTGGTCGATCGCCGCGAGGCCCGCGTTCGAATGGAAGTAGTGATGGTCGACGTCCACGTAGACACACCCGATCGAGTTGACCGCGTCCGCGAAGCCGGTGAAGTCGACGTTGACGACGTGGTTGATGTCGGTGAGGCCGGTCAGCTGCTTGACCACCTTCAGGGTCAGCTTCGGCCCGCCGTAGCTGTAGGCGGCGTTGAACTTGTCGGTGCCGTAGCCGGGGATTTCGACCTTCAGGTCGCGAGGAATCGACATCAGCGCGATTGCGTTCTTTTCCGGGTCGAGCCGCAAGAGCAGGGTGGTGTCGGAGCGACCCGGGTCTTCCGGTTCGCTGGCGCGCTTGTCGGAGCCGATGATCAGGATGTTCTCCGGTTCGCCCCCGTGCGTCTGGGCGAGGACGCGCTCGACCTTGTTCTGCAGTTTGTTGTTGTGGGAGAGCGCGTTGGCGATGCTGCCGATGTAGAGCAGGATGCTGGCCGCGGTGGCAGCCGCGACGACGGCGACGATCGTCACCGAGGCCAGGGTGAAGCGCCACCAGTAGCGCTTGCGCTTCGGCGGCGGCTCGTGGTCGCCCTCGGGCGGCGGTTTCTTGAAGACCGGCTCGATCATCGCCCGGCGGCTAGCCCTCGAGCCGGCCCGGGATCGCCCTCAGGAAGCCTTCGAGCGCCTGCCGGTAGGCCACCAGCGAGGGAATCGAAACCCACTCGGCGGGACCGTGGTGG
>JBOGZB010000180.1:0-7682 GCA_050697175.1 Solirubrobacterales bacterium
GCGTGGCGCCGCGCGGCACCATCGCCTGCTTTCTGTTCGCCTCGCGAAGCGCCTCCGGATCGAATCGAAGCCTCCGAGCGAACCCCTCGAGGATCTCGGCGATCCGGCGCTCCATGGCCTCGTCGAGGATCAGCTCGCGGCCGGCGAAGCCCGCTACGACCTCGGCGGTCAGGTCGTCCGCGGTCGGCCCGAGGCCCCCGCTCGTGACGATCAGCCGGACGCCCTCGCCGGCCAGGAACCGGAGCGCTCCATCGAGGTCGCCGGGCCGATCGCCGACGCAGAGGATGTGGCTCACCTCGACGCCCAGTTCCTCCAGCCGCTCGGAGATCCAGGGGCCGTTTCGATCGGTGACGCGACCGGTCAGCACCTCGGTGCCTGTGACCAGGACCCCGGCCCGGACGGTGTCGGTTCCTACCGGCAGTTCGGCCCCACGAAGCTGATCTCCTTGACGCCGCCGGCGTCCAGCTTGAAGCTCGCCGGAGCGCTCGAAGCGATCCGCTGGGGCTTGCCGCCGAGGTTCGCGGTCAGGGCTCCGCCGGTCTCGAGGTCGAGCCTGTAATTCTCGGCCGGCGGATCGAACGGCCCCTCGTGCGATCCCCCGATCAGGGTCTGAGAGTCGATCAGCGGCTTTCCGTGGCCGGGGACCAGGCAGAGCCGCATGTCGCTGCGGGTCGTCAGCGAGAGCTTGACCGGCTTGGATGCGTTTGAGCCGCCACCGGAGGAGCCCGAATAGCCCTTGCTGTGCCCTCCCCGCCCCTTGCCCGCGTCGCCGCCATGATGTTGGTCGCCCGACCCTCCGAAGATGAGGACGGCGCCCACCGCGGCGGCTGCGGCCACGATCGCCAGCACCCCCGCCCGAGCCGGCCAGCGCCGCGGCGGCTCGCCGACCCTCCGGCGCCGCTCGAGGACCGGCTCTGCGAACTGGAGCGGCGCCCCCGCGCCAAGGGAGCTCTCCACCGTGCGCCGGTACTCGTCGACGAGCGCGTCGCCGTCCAGGCCGAGGCACTGGGCGTAGGTCCGCAGGAACCCCTTTGCATAGGGATGCCCGGGGAGGACCTCCCATTCCTCGTTCTCGAGCGCCCGCAGGTACTTGGTGCGGATCTTGGTCCGATCCTCGACGGTCTGGATGTCCAGCTTCTGGCGACTTCGCGCCCGCTTCAGCACTTCGCCGATCTGCAAGCCGCTCGATTCGTCGCGGGAGGCCATGACGCGCACATTGTCGCCGCCGGCGCGGCGCGGCGACTTCTCGCTCAGCGAATCAGGTGCTCAGGTGCTCGAGCTCGGCGGCGTCACCGGAGTCCGGCTCGGCATCGCGGTCGGCGCGGCCAGATTCCCCGCCGCCGCCGCGACGCTCGAGATGGCGTGGAAGCTCGGCCTCGGTGACCAGCACCTGGCGTGGCTTCGAGCCCTCATAGCCGGAGATGATCCCTCGGCGCTCCAGCATGTCGACCAGCCGTCCGGCGCGGGTGTAGCCGACTCGGAGCCGGCGCTGGAGCATCGACACCGATGCGGTCTCGCTCTGCACCACGATCCGGGCCGCCTCGTCGATCAGCTCGTCACTGTCGGGCGACATGTCGCCCTCGCGCTCGTCCTCGCCTTCGTCTCGAGACTCGAGCAGCGCCGAGTCGAACTCGGGCTCGCCCTGCTTGGCCCATTGGGCGACGACTCGCGCGATCTCATCCTCGGTCACGAACGCGCCCTGGAGGCGCTGCAGGCGCGAGGTGCCGACCGGCCGGAAGAGCATGTCGCCCTGCCCGAGGAGCGTCTCGGCGCCGCCCTGGTCGAGGATCACGCGGGAGTCCACCTGAGAGGCCACCGAGAAGGCGATCCGCGCCGGGATGTTGACCTTGATCGTTCCCGTGATCACGTCGGTCGACGGCCGCTGTGTGGCCAGGACCAGGTGTATCCCGACCGCGCGCGACTTCTGGGCCAGGCGGATGATCGAGTCCTCGACGTCGGCCGGGGCGACCATCATCAGGTCCGCGAGCTCGTCGATCACGCAGAGGATGTGGGGAAGCGGCGGCTCCCCGGATTTCCGGCGGGCACGGTTCAGCTCGACGAGGTTCCGGGTCCTGGCCTCGCCCATCACGGCGTAGCGGCTCTCCATCTCGCCGATCAGGTTGCCGAGCACGTTGGCGGCCAGCCTCGGGTTGGTCACTACCGGAGTCAGGAGGTGCGGCAGCTTCTCGTAGTGGTTCAGCTCGACGCGCTTCGGATCGACGAGGACCAGGCGCGCCTCGTTCGGCGACGCGTGAAGCAGGACCGAGCAGAGCATCGCGTTGATCGACCCCGATTTTCCGGAGCCCGTCGTCCCGGCGACGAGCGCGTGGGGCATCAGGGCCAGGTCGGTCCACACCGACTGTCCGGATACGTCCTTTCCGAGCCAGACCGCCAGCGGCGACGCTCCCTTCGGCCGGCCGTCGTAGATGTCGCCGAGGCGAACCAGGCGCCGGCGCTGATTGGGCACCTCGACGCCGACCGCCTTCTTCCCCGGGATCGGCGCCAGGATGCGGATGTCGGTGCTGGCCAACGCGTACGCGAGGTCATCTCGGAGCTGGGCGACCTTGGAGACCTTGGTGCCGGGGGCGAGCTGGAGCTCATAGCGGCTCACGTGCGGGCCGCTGACCACCCCGAGCAGCTTTGCCTCGACGCCGAAGTGGACGAGGGCCTCGAGCAGCGACTTCGCGACCGCCTCGCGATCGCGCATGTCGGGGCCCGGATCGCCCTTACCGCGGTTCAGCAGGGTCGGGGCCGGAAGCTTGTAGTCGATCTCGTCGGACTCCGTGATCCCGCTTCGCCGATTGCCCATCGGCGTTCGATCGACGTCAGCCTCCCGGTCGGCGCCTGGCTCGGGCTCTCGGCCGGCGTTCTCCTGGTCACCGACGGTCGCCTCCTCGTAGGCGAACTGGCCGCGATCAGGAGCCTCGCCCTCCGAGCCGGGGCGCTCGACCTCGTCCGTGTCCCAGTCGTCGGCCCCGTCCGTCTCGGGGTCGTCGAGGATCGCCGTGGCAAGCGGGTCGGTCTGCGCCGAGCGCGTGATCGCGATCTCACCCCCCGCCGCCTCCGCGCCGTCGAGCCCGTTCATCGTCACCGTCTTGGCGAGCTCGCGGGTGCCCGTGCCGGCGGAGCGGACCGCGCGCCCGGCGGCGGAGACGAGGGTCGAGACGGTCGTCCCGGTCAGGAGCAGGACACCGCTCACGAACATCAGGACCGCCAGGATCTGCGCTCCGACCCGCTGGAACAGGGTGGTCGCCGACCAGTAGAGGCCCTCGCCCAGAACCCCGCCGTGAACCTCGTAGAAGCGCTCCACGAAGTACCCATGACGGACGGGATGGGTGGGCCCGAGGCCGATCGTCTGGGCCGCGAAGGCGAGGAGCAGCGATGCGAGGAGCAAGATCACCCCTGCGTTCAGGGCACGGGGCGCCGACACGAACGGCCGAGCGATCAGGGCCACCCCCCATCCGGCCGCGGCCACCGGCACCACGTAGGCGATCTGCCCCGCGAGTGTCGTGAGGCCACTGTTCAGCCACCCCCCCACCGGCCCACCGTCCCAGCCCACATAGAGGACACAGCCGAGATAGATGCCGGTCGCGATCATCCCCAGGCCCATGAGATCGACATGGCGCTGTTCGAGTCCCGCGATCACGTCTCGCGGATCGCGTCGAGGAGCCCGCGGTCGCGGGCGCCGGCTGCGAGCAGGGGGTCGCCGGTTTGGGCGGCGCTTGCGCGTGCGGGGCATGTGCAGGCGGATTCGACGCGGCATCGCCGACCCCTGCGCGCGCTCCCGCAGGCAGGCGGTCGCAGGCGCCGTGGATTTTGCCGCCCGAGGGCGTAAATGACCACTAAAGATCCGTCGATCCTGGGCGTAGCCGCTCTAACCTTGTGCTGATGCTCGCCAGCGAGATGATCACCGGCCGGGTCCTGGTCGTCGAGGACGACGCCGAGATCGCGGACGTGCTGCGCCGCACGCTCCGCCAGGAGGGCCATGAGGTCCGCTCGGCGGCCGACGGCGTCGCGGCGCTCGAGGTCGCAGAGGAGTTCGTGCCCGACCTGGTGATCCTCGATCTCGGGCTGCCGAAGCTCGACGGGGTCGAGGTCTGCCGCCGGCTCCGCTCCGAGAGCGACGCCCCGATCCTGATCCTCACCGCTCGAACCCAGACCGACGACCGGGTCGAGGGGCTCGACTCCGGCGCCGACGACTATCTGGTCAAGCCGTTCGAACGCCAGGAGCTGCTCGCTCGGATGCGAGCGCTGATGCGCCGAAGGCCGCCGCGCGGCACCGCGTCCCTGGCCGTCGCCGACCTGCGGCTCAACCCTGACACGCACGAGGTGCATCGTGGCGACCGGGCGATCGAGCTCACGAACCGGGAGTTCGAGCTGCTCGAGTACCTGATGCGCAATGAGCGGCTCGTGATCTCGCGCGAGCGCCTGCTCGAAGAGGTTTGGGGCTACGACCCGATGGCCCTCACCAACACGATCGACGTCTTCATCTCGAACCTGCGTCGAAAGCTCGAGGCCGGCGACGAGCCACGCATCCTCCACACCAAGCGTGGCGCCGGATACGTGATCAGGGCGCCTCGCGATGAAGAGGCTTGAGCGGGCGCTCAGCCGGCTGACGCCGAAGGGCTGGCCCGTTCGCTGGCGGCTCGCAGCGGTCTCGGCGGGCCTGACGTTGATCATCCTGGTCGTCTTCGCGCTGGTCGTCGGGCGCCTGACCTCCAACCGCATCCAGGCCAATTTCGACAACGAGCTCCGCGACAACGCGAGCCAGGTCGCCGCTCAGGTTCGCATCGGCCAGAACCTGAGAACGGGTCGACCGCAATGCAACCTGGGCGAGTGGTCTCACCTCCTCGACAACGCCGCGATTCGAGTGGTCGCCCCCTCTGGGGTGCTATGCCCGGCCCAGGGCACCCCGAGCCTCGGAACGCCGCATCCGGGCATCGTCTCGGACGTGGGCTCGCTGAGGGTGGCCACCAGCCCAGCAATTGCCTTTCGAAATCCAGGATTCATATTCCCGAATGTCTACGTCCAGTACGCACGGAGCACCGAGAGCATCGACGGCACGATCAGCAAGCTGTGGCTGTTCCTCGGGGTGGGCGTCTTGGGCGGCACGATCCTCGCGGCGCTCGCCGGGATCGCGGTTGCCGGGCGCGCCATGCGGCCGATCGCCGACCTGACCGCGACCGCCAGCGAGATCGCAACCACGCGCGACCCCTCGCGGCGGATGCCCCAGCCCGAGAACGACGACGAGATCGGCGAGCTCGCGAGGACCCTGGACCAGATGCTCCGCCGGCTCGACGCCGCCCGATCGGAGACCGAGCAGATGATGCAGGCACAGCGCGAGTTCGTCGCGGACGCATCGCACGAGCTGCGGACCCCGCTGACGAGCATCCTGGCAAACCTCGAGCTGCTCCAGGAGCGGCTCGAGGTGGGCGCCCGCGACGGCGACGAGGACGAGATGGTCGGATCGGCCCTTCGCTCCTCGCGGCGAATGAGCCGCCTGGTCTCGGACCTGCTGCTGCTCGCGCGGGCCGATGCCGGTCGGGCGAGCTGGCGGACCGAGTGCGACCTGGCCGAGGTCGCCGCTGCCGCCGTCTCGGAGGTCAGTCCGCTCGCCGACGGCCGGCGCCTGACGATCGCCGACGGCGGGCCGGTCCCGGTCGACGGGAATCCGGACGAGCTCCACCGGTTGGCTCTGAACCTCCTGGACAACGGCCTGCGTCACACGCCCGAGGGCACCGAGATCCGGGTCTCGGTCGCGCAGCGAAATGGCGACGCCGTGCTCGAGGTGACCGACGACGGCCCCGGGCTGCCCACCGGCATGGAGGACCAGGTCTTCGCAAGATTCGTTCGCGGCGGGGGGCCGGCGGACCTCGCCCCCGACAAGGGGACCGGGCTCGGCCTCGCGATCGTCAAGGCCGTGGCGACCTCACACGGCGGCGAGGTGGACGCGGGATCCTCGGCCGCCGGCGGCGCCAGGTTCACCGTCCGGCTGCCCTCCGCAACGGTTTAGGAACCGTTTACGGGGCCTGTATAGGTTCCGCAGCGGACGAGACAACACACCCGTCGGGGTACCCCCGACACCACCTCGACGGGTGACCGTTGGCCAGTCTGAGCCAAGCGACCCGCCGGTGTTCCCCCTCCCTGACACCGGCGGGTCCATCTTTTCCCCCGGCGCATCCTGCTTCATCGAGTCAGCGATTGAGCGTCCATGCGGCGCACCACCGCGCCCGGCGAGCAGGGCGCGGCTAGCAGGCCGACGTGTTGATCCGGCGCTGGCTGAACATCTCGGTGCAGATCGCGTCGTGGTGCGCTCCCGTGCCGCTGCCGGCGGTGCCGTTGCCGTAGAGCACGTCGTCGGAGGCGAGCAGCAGGTCGAGCGCGCCGTTGAAGTTCTCGTTCTTGGCGTAGGCGAACTGCGAGAAGAGGACGTCGACGGCGATCGGCGGACGGTGGTTGGAGTCCTTGTGCAGGCTCCGCATCAGGTCGATCAGGCCGTGTGCCCAGACCTCGCCGTAGCAGTGCGGGTCGGTGCCGCAGCTGGCGTTGGCCTGCACCAGGTTGTTGATGCCATCCGAGCCGTCGGCCACCCTGCCGCATGGCGCGACGCCGGGACCGCCGTAGCCCGAGATGCCGTCCCAGTCGAATATGCAGTACTCGGAGGCGGAGTAGTTCGGCAGGCGCGGTGTTATCGACGTGTTGAGCGCCGACATGAAGTCGCCGAAGCCCTCGCCGAGGCTGTTCGCCCCGAGCGTGGTCCCGAAGCCGCGAACCTGGGCGTCCTGGATCGAGTGTCCGTACTCGTGCGTCACCACGTCGCCGTCCTCGGCGTCGTCGACCCCCCCGGCGCCGTACTTGATCAATCGGGTCGCCGGCGAGTAGAAGGAGTTGTCGTCCTTGAAGGCGTCGGCGATCACGGTCTGTCGCCGGGGATGAACGTTGGCCTTGCCCCTGAAGCCGATCCGGTGGATGTAGCTCTGGATCGTGTCTATGTGGTAGTAGGCCATAAGCGCCTCGAAGCGGTTGTCGGAGCGCTTGACGCTGTTCCAGTCGCGGCTGTGTCGGCAGACCGAAGTCTGGTTGCCGCCCACCAGCGCCTCGACGTACGTCCCCGTCAGGCAGTGCGAGTGCGACGAGAGGTGGTGAAGCGTGACCTTGCGGCGCAGCTGGTTCAGCTTTTGCGTGTTCGCGTCGTTGTGATCGGCGGAGGGGCTCCTTCCGAGCCCCTGGTATCCGCCGTTCTCGGCGACCGGGTTCGGCGTGTAGAGCTTCGCGTGCCCGTTCGCGTATTGGAGCATGTTGCGTTGCGACAGCACGGCTCCGCTCGAAGCGTCGACCAGGACCTCGAAGTCCTTCTGGGGCTTCCCGGAGGCCAGCACTACCCGGCGGACCAGCGCTCCGCCGTCGCTTGGATCGACGACCAGCTTCGCCTGCGGCGCGGCGCGCAGAGCGCTCGCGCCGGTCGCGGCCTTGGCGATCGCGATCGCGCGAGCGCCGGAGACGTTCGGCTGCGACGGCGCCGCGAGGGAGGTTCGTGTGTGGTCGGTGACCACCTCGGCGGGGGCACCGGCGCCCTTGATCACCGCCACGTCGCCGCCCAGCACGGGCACGCCGCCGAGCTCCTGTTGATAGCGGACGACCTGCGCTCCCTCGAAGGTGACC
The DNA here is from genome assembly GCA_050697175.1 of Solirubrobacterales bacterium. Classification (GTDB taxonomy): domain Bacteria; phylum Actinomycetota; class Thermoleophilia; order Solirubrobacterales; family 70-9; genus AC-56. The sequence continues at coordinate 7,663 of JBOGZB010000180.1, forward strand.
GTTCCCGTCCGCGTCAACTG
>JBOGZB010000181.1:0-5731 GCA_050697175.1 Solirubrobacterales bacterium
GGCCAACGCCGAGATCTTCCGCCAGTACAAGGGGTTCGCCGAGCCGGTCGCGACCGCGGCGGACGCACCGGTCCTCGACCGCGTGCTCTCCCTGTCCGGCCGTGACCCGGCCTGGACGCCCGCGGCCGGCTGAGCATCGATCGCCGGGCGACCTGGCCACCCGGCCGCCCGGCGGCGCGGACCGCGCCAAGACCCGTTCACGATCTGGGCGCGCAGGGGGCCAGCAGCGCGTAGTACGCCATCGGGACGCCGGTCCGCCTGCGAAGGTGCAGCCCGGCCTCGTTGGCCAGCCTGACCAGGGTGGTCAGGGTCAGGTAATGCCGGTCGGCGAACTCGCCGACCACCAGCCGGCCGCCGGGCTTGAGCACCCGTCGCAGCTCAGTCAGCGCGGCCAGCGGCCGGGGGATCTCGCCCAGCACCGTCACCAGGTAGGCCGCGTCGAAACAGGCGTCGGGGAAGGGCAGCGCCTCGGCGCTGGCCAGCCGCGGGCTGATGGCGCCGATCGAGCGCCGCGCGGCGCATCTGGGCCCGGGAGCTCCGGGAGACCTTTCACGCCAAGAGCGAGCGCTCCTGGCAGATGCGCTTTCACTCGCAGACGGCCGGCGTCAGCCTGACCGCCCAGCAGCCGCTGAACAACATCGTCCGCACGGCGATCGAGGCGCTCGCCGCGGTGCTCGGCGGCACCCAGTCGCTGCACACGAACTCCTACGACGAGGCGCTCGCGCTTCCCACCGAGGAGGCGGTGAGAATCGCCCTGCGGACCCAGCAGGTGATCGCCCACGAGACCGGGGTCACCAACTCGGTCGACCCGCTCGGGGGCTCGTACCTGGTCGAGCGGCTCACCGACGAGATGGAGCGCGCCGCCCACGAGTACTTCGCGCGGATCGATGAGCTCGGCGGGATGGTCGAGGCGATCAAGCGCGGCTTCCCCCAGCGGGAGATCGCCGACGCGTCGTTCCGCCACCAGCAGGAGGTCGACGCGGGGGAGCGGGTCGTGGTCGGGGTCAATCGCTACCAGCTCGCCGACGAGCCCGAGCTCGAGCTCCACCGTCCCGATCCGGCGATCGAGCGACAGCAGGCCGAGCGCCTCCAGAGCACCCGCGCCGCGCGCGACTCGGGGGCGGTCGAGCGGCTCATGGCGGATCTCAAGGAGGTCGCCGCGACGGACCGAAACCTGATGCCGTGCCTGCTCGAGGCGGCGCGGGCGCGGGCCTCCGAGGGCGAGATGATCGCCGCGCTCCAGGAGGTCTTCGGGAGCTACACCGAGCAGCCGGTCTTCTGAGCGCCTGCTCACCGGACCACTAAGCTCCAGCGCGCATGGCGACGTCTTCCGACACGCAGGCGGGCCAGGGTAGAAAGATCCGCGTCGTGGTCGCCAAGCCCGGTCTCGACGGCCACGATCGCGGCGCGAAGATCATCGCGCGGGCGCTTCGCGACGCCGGGATGGAGGTGATCTACACCGGCCTTCACCAGACGCCGGAGCAGATCGCGGCGACCGTGATCCAGGAGGACGCCGACGCGGTCGGCCTGTCGATCCTCTCGGGGGCCCACATGACGCTCGTGCCGAAGGTCGTCGCGCTGCTGCGCGCGGAGGGGATCGAGGACGTCGTGGTGACGGTGGGGGGGACGATCCCGGCCGACGACGCCCCCGAGCTCAAGAAGCTGGGCGTGGCCGGGGTGTTCACCCCGGGCGCCTCGACCGACGAGATCGTCGACTTCGTGCGAAGCGCCGTCGGTGAGCAGCGGACCCTCGCGGGCCAGCCGACCTGACGCCCGCCCGGTGCCGAGCGAGGCCCGCGGGACCCCTACAATGCGCCTCTGGACCGCGTTTGACTGACCAGTCAATCGGGCGGGCGGCACGTTAAGATCCGCGACCGCTCGCCAAGCTAACGAGGCCGAAGGAGGCTCGAGCTTTGAAGATCTGCTGTCTCGTCAAGGAGGTTCCGGACGCCGCTGTTCAGAAGCGGATCGATTCGGGCACCAAGCGGCTCGACCGCTCGGGCGAGAAGAACCTGAACCCATTCGACACCCACGGGATCGAGGCCGCGATGCAGATCCGCGAGGGCGGCAAGGCACCGGTCGAGGAGATCGTCTCCGTGACCATGGGTCCCGAGTCCGCGGTGCGCGCCCTGCACAAGGCCGTCGCGCTCGGCGCCGACCGGTCGATCCACCTCACGGACCCGGCGCTGGCGGGATCCGACGTCTGCGCCACCGGCTACGCGCTCGCCAAGGCGCTCGAGAAAGAGCAGCCGGACCTGGTCCTGCTCGGCCAGCAGTCCGACGACGGCGAGTGCTACACGATCGGCGCCGTGGTGGCCGACCACCTGAAGATGCCATCGCTGACCCAGGTGATCAAGATCGAGATCGCCGACGGCAAGCTGACCTGCGAGCGCCAGGCCGAGTACGGCTACGACACGGTCGAGATCACGCTGCCGGCGGTGATCTCGGTCGGGGACGCGATCAACGAGCCGCGGTACCCGAGCCTGAAGGCGATCATGGGGGCCAAGAAGAAGCCCCTCGAAACCTACGCGACCGCCGACGTCGGGATCGACGCCGGCGAGGTCGGCGAGGCCGGCTCGAAGACCCAGGTGCTGGCGATCAATCCGCCCCCTGAGAAGCAGGCGGGCGAGATCATCGAGGACGAAGACACCAACGAGACGGTCGAGAAGATCGTCGCTTGGCTCGACGAAAGGAAGCTTCTCTGATGCCCGGCATACTCGTCTACGCCCTCCACGACGACGAGGGCAACTTCAACAAGAACTCGCTCGGGGCGATCTCCGAGGCGGCCAAGCTGGCCGGCGAGCTCGGCTCCGAGGCGGCCGTGGTCGTGGTCGGCGAGGCCGACGATGCGGCCTGCGCCGGTCTCGGCGCCTACGGAGCCGCCAAGGTCTATCGGGCCAAGTCGGCCCCCGAGGGCCTCGCCCAGCCGATCGTCGACGTGATGGCCAAGGTGATCGCCGACGACGGGTACTCCTACGCGCTGTTCGGCGGCGGGCTGCTCGGATTCGAGATCGGAGCCGGATTGACGGCCCGGTTGAATGCCGGCGTGACGATGGAGGTCACCCAGGTCAAGGTGTCGGACGGCAGGCTGGTCGCCGAGCGCCCTGTGCTCCAGGACTCGGCCGTCGTCGACGTCGGCTATGTCGGCGAGCCGGGGATCATCATTGGCCGCCTGAACGCATTTGACGTCGCGGAGGGAAACGGCGGGTCGGCCGAGGTGGTCGACATCGACGTGGAGCTCTCGGAGTGGTCGACCAGGGCGAAGATGGTCACCCGAGGCGAGCAGCGCGGCGAGGACGTCAACATCGAGGACGCCGACATCCTGGTCGGCGGCGGGCGCGGGCTCGGCGAGGCCGACAACTTCAAGCTCGCCGAGGAGCTGGCCGGCGCGCTTGGAGGAGCCGTAGCCGCCACCCGCGCGGTCGTCGACGCCGGCTGGTACCCGTACGCGGCGCAGATCGGCCAGACCGGAAAGACCGTGGCGCCGAAGCTCTACCTCGCGGCCGGGATCTCGGGCGCGATCCAGCACAAGGTCGGCATGCAGAGCTCCGAGAACATCCTGGCGATCAACAAGGACCCGAACGCCCCGATCTTCGAGTTCTGCGACCTCGGGGTGGTGGGCGATCTGCACAAGATCATCCCCAAGCTGACCGAGGCGGTCAAGGCCAGGAAGGGAGGCTGAGCGGCTGAGGGAGGCTCCGCCTCCCTCGCGCCGAGAGGCCGAGATGCCAGCAGCTCCAAGCCAATTCCCGCCCCCGTTCGACGCCGGCGACTACGTCGTCGCGCCGTCGGACCCCGAGGCGATCGAGGTCGGCGTCGCGATCGTCGGAGGGGGCCCGGCCGGCCTCGCCTGCGCGATCAAGGTCATGCAGCTCCTCGAGGACGAGCCGGAGCTGACCGAGAGCCTCGGGGAGGTGCCCGTGGCGGTGATCGAGAAGGGCAAGGTGGCGGGCGCGCACCTGCTCTCGGGGGCCAACATGCGTCCCTCGGCGCTCCAGGAGCTGTTCCCCGACCTCGATCGCTCGGAGTGGCCCGTCTACGACGAGGTGACCAAGGACGCCGTCTACCTGCTCACCTCGAAGCTCGCCGTGCCGTTGAAGCCGCCGCCGCCGAACTTCCGAAATCACGGCAACTACGTGACCTCGCTCTCGAAGCTCGGGCGGTTCCTCGGGGAGAAGGCCGAGGAGGCCGGCGTCTACCTGCTGACCGAGACCGCCGCCGAGCGCCTGCTCGTCTCCGACCGGATCGTCAAGGGGGTGCGCTCGGGGGACAAGGGGCGCGACCGCGACGGGGGTGAGCTCGCGAACTTCGAGCCGGGCTCCGACGTGCTGGCCAGGGCCACCGTCTTGGCCGAGGGAACGCAGGGCCATCTGACCGGCGCGGCGATCGACTACTTCGAGCTCCAGGGCCTTCAGCCGCAGCGCTGGGAGCTCGGGGTGAAGGAGGTCTGGAAGGTCCCCGAGCCGCTCGACCGGGTGATCCACACGATGGGCTGGCCGCTTCGCAAGTCGCCGAAGTACAACGAGTTCGGCGGAAGCTTCATCTACCCGATGGGCGAGGACAAGGTCTCGATCGGCCTCGTCGTGGGGCTCGACTACACGGATTCGACCTTCTCGGTCCACGACGCCCTCCAGGAGCTGAAGACGCATCCGTTCGTCCGCAAGATCCTCGAGGGCGGCGAGCGCGAGGCCTGGGGCGCCAAGACGATCCCATCGGGCGGCTACTGGGCGCTGCCGCGCAAGGTGGCCGTGCCGGGGATGGTGATGTGCGGCGACGGCGTCGGGATGTGCAACGTCTCCGAGCTGAAGGGGATCCACTACGCGATGCACGCCGGGATGTACGCGGCCGAGGAGATCGTCGCGGCCCTGAAGCGTGATTCCGTCAACTTCGACGCCTACGACGAGCGGGTTCGAAACAGCGCGATCTCAGAGGACCTCTACAAGTGGCGGAACGTGCGCCAGTCGTTCTCGAAGGGGTTCTTCTTCGGCGGCATGATCGCGAGCGCCGCCACCGTCACGGGCGGCCACTTCCCGCCCGGCCGCTGGAAGCAGCACGAGGACTCCAAGGAGGAGATGACGATCGGCAAGGCCGCCGACGGCTACCCGAAGCCGGACAACAAGTACACCTTCGACAAGCTCTCCTCGGTGTTCGCCTCGGGCAATGCGACCCGCGACGATGCCCCGAACCACATTCGCGTCCAGCGGGAGGTGGCGCGCGAGGTGGCGCAGGCCTGGGTCTCGATGTGCCCGGCGCAGGTCTACGAGATCCCCGAGGAGCAGCTCTCCAACGAGGCCGAGACGGTGGATCTCAACATCACGCCGTCGAACTGCGTGCAGTGCGGCGCGATCACCGCCAAGGGCGGTCGTCTGACGACCCCCGAGGGCGGCGACGGACCGCTCTATCAGATCACCTGAGCGCACTCTCGCGGCACGCGCCGCGTTGCGGCGAAACGAGCGGCCCTGTGCTGTGTTAGAGAGGCAGGCGATGAGATTCGTTTCGTACTTCACCGATGACGCTGCCCGCAAGGGTCGCCGCGCCGTCCTGGGCGCGTGCGTCCTTATGGCCTGCGCTACATGCCTGCCGGCGGCGCTGCCCACTCCCGCTCTGGGGGCGAGCGGTGGCGCGCTCATTGCTCGGAGCACCACCACGGGAGCGCCGGACATCTCGACGACACCCCCAGCCACACCGCTGATCTCCGCGACGCTCGAACAGTGTCTCACCACAGGCGAAC
>JBOGZB010000182.1:0-10672 GCA_050697175.1 Solirubrobacterales bacterium
ACCCACCGCTCGCGACATGTCGATCTCGGAGTCGGGAGCAGCGTCCTTCAAGGCCGCATCCAGGTCTCCTCGGTTGTAGCCGTCGATGGCGGCCCTGACGATCTCCACGTTCTCTTGCGACATCGCCTACTCCGAAGTCGCGACTACCAGCAGCACGCAGATCGCTCGCTTCATCCCCCGGCTCCTTCCGCTGACTGGACCGACGTCAGCCATGCTGAGCAATCACGCCAAGCGCCACACCACGGCGGCCGCCTTGCAGACGACCCCAGGCGGGGGGCTTGGGTACCTGCGTTCATATTTGCCGACCAGCGCCTTCGCCTTCAGGCGGTCGGCACCCCTGATGTCAACTGCCTTCAGCGCCCACGCGCCCGCGTCGCTCGTCGAATCCAGGTCGAGGAGTTGAGTCCTGCCGTTCGGGAAATGCGCCACCAGCTTCACGATGCGGTTCATCTGGCAAACCTCGCGGCGCGACAGGACCTGGCCGCTGAAGAGGAACTTTCCGTGGCCCAGATCCGCGGTGCCGTCGTGGGTGATCTTCGTCGGGTAGGAGTGGGTGGTCGCGCTCGCCACTCCGACTCCCATAGCCGCCACGGTCGCCATCGCCAGCAGCACGCAGATCGTTCGCTTCATTTCCGCTCAGTCCATTCAGGGCGCCGCGAAGACAAACGATGCCTTGTCGCAGACCACCTTGTGATGGTGATGGTGATGGCCGTGTCCGGCGAACGCGGTGATGCTGGCAAGCCCCGGGATGCCCCGGCCCTTTCGAACCGTCGCCTTGACGCGGTCGACGCCCGTCAGATCCGCCTTCGAGGCCCATGCGCCCGAAAAGCCGGTGAAGATGATGTCCAGCAGCCTGTGGTGCCCATTCAGGTAGTGGGCCCTCAGGGTCACCACCCGCAAGAACATGCACCGCGCCCGCGACTCGATGTGGCCTGCGACCAGGAAGGTGCCGTCCCCGAGGTCAGTGGAAGCGTCGTGGGTGATCGTGGCCGCGTAGTGCTTCGTTCGTCCGTCAGCGGTTGCCACAACAAGACACAGAACCGCGGCTACCGCGCACAGCACCAGACTCCCTCGCTTCATCCTCCCGACCCTTCCGTTGCTCGGGCCCACCCTACCCCGACCACGGGCCTTGCCGGGTTTCTAGTGATAGCCCGCAAGCAAGCCTCTCCAACGGCCGCGTCACCGAAGGCGGCGGGGCGCCGCCGCCGAGCCCTCCCAGGCCGGAACCGAGCTTCCGGGATGAACAAGCGCGGCTACTTCAAACGGGAGCGACGAGACTCGAACTCGCGACCTCCGGCGTGACAGGCCGGCGCTCTAACCAACTGAGCTACGCCCCCGTTATGCGCGAGCGGTCAGCCCGCGCGGATTGATTCTAGGGTCCAGATAGTCTGCGGCGCGATGAGGATCGTGACCTTCCGCTCGCAGGGAGGAGAGCGGGCGGGCCTGCTTCGGAACGGAGGCGTGGTCGACATCTGGAGCGCGCTCGGGGGCGGGGGGTCGAGCGTTCGCGATCTGCTCGAGTCGGACCGGCTCTCCGAGCTGGGCGAGCTGCCGGGCGCCACGGTGACCGAGATGGACGCGGTGGAGCTGGCCCCACCGGTGCCCGACCCGGACAAGATCGTCTGCATAGGGCTGAACTACAAGGCGCACGCGGCCGAGGCGGGGATCGACCCGCCCGAGGCGCCGACCTTCTTCGCGAAGTTCCGAAACGCGCTCGCGGCGCCCGGGTCGACGGTCCCCCTGCCGGCGGCGAGCGACAAGGTCGACTTCGAGGCCGAAGTGGCGCTCGTGATCGGCAAGCGGTGCTCGGGCGTCGGCGAGGCCGATGCGGCGAACCACATCGCCGGGTACATGCTGCTCAACGACCTCTCGGCTCGCGACCTCCAGTTCGCGACCCCGCAATGGATGCCGGGCAAGGTGTTCGACGGATCGGCTCCCTGCGGACCCGCCCTCGTCACTCCCGATGAAGCCCTCGGCGAAGGGTCGGTGTCCTTCGCCCTCGACCTGAACGGCGAGCGGATGCAGGCGGCCTCGACCGAGGACCTGATCTTCGGCGCTTCGGAGCTCGTCGCGCGGCTCTCGGGGCTGATGACACTGGTTCCCGGCGACGTCATATCGACCGGCACGCCCTCCGGCGTCGGCTCGACCCGCGATCCGCATGTGTGGCTGTCGGCGGGCGACGAGGTCGTGATCAGCTCGCCTACCCTGGGGCGCCTGGTGACGCGGATCGGCTGACCGCCACTCGCTCGGCGGCGAACAGCGCCACGAGCACCAGGGGCAGGAACCACACGACGTAGAAGTAGAACCAGTGGGTGGCGCCGAGTTGGACGGCGATCAGCACGGCGGCCGCGAGAGCCGCGACCTGCGCAGGCGTCTTTCGCCGGGGCCAAAGGCCCACCGCGATCGCCAGCACGGCGGTCGCCGCACGCTCCACGGGTCGAAGGAAGTCGAGTGAAGGAGCCAATCCCCAGATGCTGAACGGCGAGCTCCGCGACGCCTGATAGCCGAGCGTGTGGTCGTAGAACTGCCGCCAGTCGCCGTTCGGCAGGAACGGCACGACCAGCAAGGCCGCCACCGCCACGAAGGCGATCGAGAAGACGATCGCCGAACGCCACCGGCGCTCGCCCGTCGCGGTCGCGAACAGGGGCGCGAGGGCCGCCGAGCCGAACTTGGCGGCGCTCGCCAGCGCCACCAGCGCCCCTCGGCCGGGCGGCGAGGAAACTGCCAGCATCGCCGCCACTCCGAGCGCCGCGATCAGCGAGTCGTTGGCGTTGGCGTTCATCGTGTAGAGGGTGAACGGGTAGGCGAGCCAGGCGAAGGCAAGAGCAATCCCGAGCGCCAGCCCGTCCGCCCCCCGCCGGAGCCGGCGGCCGAGGGCGAGGAGGCCGAGGGCCGTCAACAGGTCGAAGGCGATCGCCGCAGCGTGCGCGGCGGGGACGTCGCCCCAGTGGCCGTTCCACGGGAGGATCGCCTCGAACGGAAGGTAGGCGAGGTAGTTGAACGGCCCGTAGACGTCGCCGCGGATCCCCACCCCGGGAGCGAACGCGCCCGAGTAGAGCGACTGGCCGTGGGCGATGTGATCGGCGCCGATCACGCCGGCGACCCCGATGTCGATCACGTGCGAGTCGGCCACGTTGAGGGCGATCCGCCCGCAGGCGAGCAGGATCGCCGCCGCAGCGAGCCAGCGGATCGGCACCAGCGGGACCAGCGGCCCGTCGCGCTCGCGTGGCCGATGCCCTGACCACAGCATCCGCGCGAGCACGTAGCCCAGCACGGGATAGGTGAGCGGGACCGAGGTCGTGATCTCGCCTCGGTTGAAGAACAGGAGCGAGACGCCGAGGCCGAGCAGGACGAGCAGGTCGAGATGCAGGATGCGGAACGGGCGACGGGGATCGAGGAAGGGCAGGATGAAAAGAAGGCAGAGCGGCAGCCACACGTACGGGGCGTTGACCTTCTGCGCGATCGCTCCCGAATAGCCACGGGCGAGCGGGGCGTTGAGCTGCTGGTCGTGCCAGGCGCCGATCAGGTCGCCGGTACGGCCGTCGACGATCGCCTGCGCGACCTCGGTGCGGCTCGATCCCGAGCCGGTGAAGTAGCTGACCTGCCAATCGGAGCCGCGCTCGTAGGCGATCGGGCGCATCCCCGGGCTCTGGTCGCGCTCGTCGCGCACCGCCGCCGAGGCGGCCGCGACCCGGAGCGCGTCCCGGGCGCTGATCGCGAACCCGGGAGGATGGTGGTTCTCGGATGGAGGACGAACGAGGGATGGTGGAAGCTGCCCGCCGAAGGGCGGCTCGTCGGCGAGGTTCTCGTCCGCGAGGGCGGGCGTCGGCGCGACCAGCGCCACCACCAGCGCGCAGAGCCAGATCAGCAAGTCAGGTGGAGCGCCGCCGCGACGACGGCCGGGTCCCGGGCCTCGAGCTCCTCGAAGCGCGTCACGGCGTCAGCGGTCGGAAGCGCCTCGACCTTCACGCCCCGTCTTGCGAGCGCCTCGATCACCGACGGATCCGGCTCCAGCCGCCCGGCGTGGCCGCAGCCCAGGATGAGTCGCTCGGGGAGGTCGTCGATCACATCCTCGAGATCCTCGATGACCAGCGAGTGCCCGTCGCGCCGCCACCAGTTCTGGTGCACGCGGTCGGGAAGCACGATCACGTCCCGCTTCAACTCGACGCCGTCGACGACGACGTGTCCGGGGCTGTAGTTCTCGATCCGCGCCAAATCGACCGCCTGGAGCGGCGATCGTAACCGTTGACCGGCTCGGCGGGACGGCCCGCGACCGGGCCGGCTGCGTATCCGCCGCGTCGACCCTCTAGCGGCGTGCGGACGGCGGAATCTCGTCGGCGATCGCGGGCAGCGAGGCCGAGCGGGGGGCGGCGGCCGAGCTGCCCGCCTTGCCGTGGGAGCGGCGCGACCAGTCGACCATCTTCGGCGTCTCGCGCAGCAGTCGGCGCCAGGTCGCGGAGCCGATCTTGCCGTCCGCCGCGAGCCCCTGGGAGCGCTGGAAGTGCTTCGTTCGCTTCACCGTCTTGGCGTTGTAGACGCCGTTGATCCGAAGCGACTCGCCGGAGCCCTTCAGGTGCTCCTGCGCCCAGACCACCAGGTCGCCGCGGCTGCCGTGGGAGAGGGTCGGGTACTTGGTGGGCCGCGTCGCTCCCTTCACGCCGTGGCTGATCTTGTTGCCGAGCGTCTTCCACTCCGCCCGGCTCGTCTCCTGCCAGTCCCACCAGCTCACCCCGGGGAAGCGGTAGTTGATCGCGAGCTTTCGGAAGTGCTGGAGCTGGCGCTTCGGCGGGTTGTCGTAGGTCTGGCCGATCGGCGCGATCGGTCGGCGGAAGACGCGGTTGTAGATGAAGGTGTGCTTGTAGGCCTCGCCGACCGAGACCCCGATCGCATGCCAGTAGACCTGCGGGAGGTTGAACCGGGCGCCGCCGGGGCCGAGGAAGACGGAATAGGGAAATCCCGGGTGGTAGTCGACATAGGGAAAGCCCGCCAGCGCGGTGGGGAACTTCTTGCCGATCCGGCTGCGGAGCTTGGTGACGTACTTGTCGGCCGCCGCGTAGCGGCCCTCGTATGAGGCCTCGGCATCGATCACCAGGCAGTCGGCACCCTTCCTGACCGCCTGGGCGCCCCGCTTTGCCTCGGCCGAGGGACGGTCTCCGTAGACGAACTGCCAGGCGCAGACCCGAAGGCCGCGGTGCTTGAGGTTGGAGATCAGGCCGCGGTTGAACTGGCTCCAGGCGTTGCCCCCGTCCGAGCTCTTGATGTAGACGGTGCTGATCCGGCGGCGGTGTGCCTTGCGCGCGATCCGGCGAGGGTCGCCGCCGCTCGAGCGGCTCACGTACCAGATCCACATTCCGTTTCCGCGATAGGGGTTCTTGGCCTTGCTGCCGCCGGTGCCGCCGCCGGCACCCGAGCCGGTCCCGCCATGCGAGTCCGGCGCCGCGGTCGCGAGCACCGCGGTCGAGCAGGCGCCCAGAAGCGCCGCGGCCAGTGCGAGTGCGAGCAGGCGTGAGCGACGCGCGACGCGACGCGCGTGCGAGATGGATCCGGGCCGCCTGCCTGCGGGCCCTCGATTGGCTCCAGAAACGCGCATATGAAACGGGCGTCGGTCGCGAGGACTGCTCGCTCCGGCCGCCTGAACGAGAAGTAGTATCGCGCCAACCGGCGTCCGATGCGGTGCCACCCGGAGGACGGCAAGACAGGATGCGAAAGCAGTTGCTCGTGGGAGCCGGCTCCGCCCTCGCCGTGGCGATCGTCGCCTTGTCGGTCCCCGGCGCCGCGGCGCGCTCGCACCGGCACCGCGATGGGGCGGACTCGGCGGGGCCGCTCGACATGAGGCGGGTCGCCGTGGATCAGGACCAGCGCGACATCAGGCTCGCGGTCAGGACCCAGGGAAAGTTCGGGTTGCGCCAGCTCAACAGGCGCCCGAGCACGGCCCGACCGACGGCGCGCTACCTGTGCCTGCACATCCACCGTGCCGGCGATGCGAGGGTGCGCCAGCTCTGCTTCGGGCCGAAGAGGCATGGCGCGGACGAGCTCGGGTACGCGCGGCTTCACCGCGACGGCTCGATCAAGTCATTCGAGCGGATTGCGGCTCGCGTCGACCGGCACGGGCCGCGGTCGGTCGTGGCGAGGTTCCGGGCCGGAGCCGCCGGGTTCGGACCGCACGTCTACTTCTGGCGATACCTGAGCCACTGGCGAGGGCGCGCCTGCCACGCGGGCGCCGGCGGAGGCGGCACCTCGGCGCCCAGCCCGGGCGCGAGGCGGTGCGCCGACGTCGCGCCGGATCACCGGTGGGCGAAGTTCCGGCTGCGTCCCGTACAGCCGGTGGGCTGCGTCGACAGCGGCTCGACGCCGCGGTTCAACGGGTCGAGGGGCCGAAAGCGCGTCGCGCTGACCTTTGACGACGGGCCGAGCGTGTACACGCCGAAGGTGCTCAAGGTCCTCGAGCACAAGCACGCGCGGGCGACCTTCTTCGAGATCGGAGCGCAGGTGCCCGGCCTCGCGTCGTCATCGCGGGCGGTGGTCGAGTCGGGCGACGAGCTCGGCAACCACAGCCTCCACCACGAGTCGCATCCAGGCGCCGCGAGCATGGCCGAGACGAGCCGCAGGATCGAGCACGCGACCGGCTTCACGCCGTGCCTGTTCCGCCCCCCCGGCGGCGCCTTCGACTGGCGGGTCGTCTCCGACGCCCGCAGCCTCGGGATGACGACGATCGTCTGGGACGTCGACCCCACCGACTGGTCCACCCCGGGGACCGACGCGATCTACAGCCGCGTGGTCAGCCACACTCGGCCCGGCTCGATCGTGGTCATGCACGACGGCGGCGGTAACCGCAGCCAGACGGTCGCCGCGCTGCCGCGGATCATCGACACGCTGCGCGGGCGCGGCTACAGGTTCGTGACCGTGAGCAAGCTGCTCGGCCAGCGCACGATCTGGGGCTCGCCCCGCTGACCCCCGCGCGATCGCGGGCGCAGATGAGCCCGGCCGGACTCGAACCGGCGACCCCCGCGGTGTAAACGCGATGCTCTCCCAGCTGAGCTACGGGCTCGCCGGTAAGGCTACGCCGTGGATCCGCCGGGCGATTGCGACGGGTTCTCCACCTCGACCCCGAGTCGGCGGTATGCCGAGACCGAGTAGGCCCGGGCGCGGGTGTGGAGGATCGGATCGTCGGAGAGCTCGATCCCGTCGGGGACCCGAGTGGGGTCGAAGACGTCGATGTGCTGCCCGGATTCGGGGTCGTCGACCAGCCCGGTGATCTCGAGGCGGCCGGCCGCGACGCGTTCGCGCTGGTCGGGCCAGACCGCGGTTGGATCGTCGAGGGGATCGCCGTCCTCGCGGATCTGGAGTTGGAGATCGAACACGGCCGGGGCATCGCGAAGCCGGCCCTCGAGCTCGGCGCGCAGATAGTCACGGCCGAGGTCGCGCGCCTCGTCGTCGGGAAGCGTCGCCTCGCCGGCCTCGGGGCGCCAGTGATAGCGGATCCAGGTCTCGGTGCCGTCGGCGGCGGCGAGCTTGAAGGCGTGAGGAGAGTGGTAGGTCACGGTGGCGTAGCTGGCGGGCGGCTCGGTGTTGAGCGTCGCCTGCACGGCGGTCTGGGCCTCGGGGTGATCGCCGAGGAACGCACCGAGCTTCGCCATGTCCGGCTGGCCCGTCTCGGGGTCGGGGCGGCGGAGCTTCATCAGCTCCAGAAAGGCCTCGGGCGTGCGGACGACGAAGGCCGGCGTGGTCACCGTGAGGATGTCCCACTCCTCCCCGCCCGGCGGACGGAGCTTGACCGCCATCCCTCGCGATTCGCGCTGCGCATCGTGGCTCTCGGGATCGCCGCCGCCGTTCGAGAGCCGGATCAGGGCGGGGACCGGGTCGCCCTGGAGGTGGACGGCCCTGGAGAGCTCTGCCGCCTCGGGCGTTGCGGTGAAGGTACCGGAGCAGAAGAGGCCCTTCGCGTGGAGTGCGCGCCGGTTCGCGTGAGAGCCGTAGATCGCGTTGGCCGCGTCGACCATCTGCTCGTAGCGGTCCCCCTCGGACATCCCACCCGGCACCGTACCCGACCGACGGCCGGTCGGCGCGAGCCCCACGCCCCGGGAGGGGATGATCTAGCGTGCGGGCGGATGGACCTCGGGATCTCGGGACGAACGGCCCTCGTGATGGGCGCGAGCCGAGGGATCGGCCTGGGAATCGCCGGGGCCCTGGCGCGGGAGGGCGCGCGAGTGGCGATCGCGAGCCGCTCGCCGGAGGCGCTCGCCGAGGCGGTGGCGGGGATCGACGGCGAGGCGATGGCGCTCGAGGCCGACACGTCGGACCTCGATCGGCTGGCGTCCCTGCCCGGCGAGGTCGACGAGGCGATCGGCCCCGTCGAGATCCTGGTCGCCAATACCGGAGGCCCGCCGCTGGGCGGGTCGCTGGACAACCCGCGCGAGGAATGGGAGCAGGCCTATCGCTCGCTCGTCCTGGCGCCGCGGGTGCTCGTCGAGGCGGCGCTGCCCGGGATGCGCGAGCGCGGGTGGGGTCGAATCGTCAACGTAAGCTCGACCTCGGTCGTCGAGCCGATTCCGCATCTGACCCTGTCGAACGCGCACCGGATGGCCGCCGTCGGCTTCCTGAAGACGCTGGCCAGCGAGGTCGCCGGTGAGGGGGTCACGGTGAACACGGTGGCGACGGGGCGCTTCGCAACCGATCGGCTCGCCTCCAACTGGGGCTCGTGGGAGGCGATGGAGAGCCACGCGCACGAGGGAATCCCGGCGGGCCGGCTTGGAAGGCCCGAGGAGTACGGCGACCTGGTCGCGTTCCTGTGCTCCGAGCGGGCGGCTTACCTGACCGGGACGGTGATCCCGCTCGACGGCGGCCTGATTCGCTCGCCCTGACGGCGAGCGCTCAGGCGGGTGCGCGGACCAGGCCGCCCCGGCGGGCGGCCAGCACCAGGCAGGCGCCGCCGGCGATGATCATCCCGACGCTGACGAGTTGAGGTTCGGTGAGCCCGAGCAGCACCGTGTCGTTTCGGCGGATGAACTCGACCAGCAGGCGCTCGACGCCGGCGAGCACCAGATAGATGCAGAACAGGACTCCGGCGCGATACCGGTCCCGCAGCCGCCAGAGCAGATAGGCGACCAGCCCCATCGCGACGGTCTCGTAGATCGGCGTCGGGTGGACCGTGGTGTCGATCGGCTTGGTGCCGTTCGGATAGGCCATCGCCCAGGGACCGTCCCAGGCCTTTCCGTAGTCGCCGTCGCCCGAGACCTGGCAGCCGATCCGCCCGATCGCGTAGCCGAGCGCCAGAGGGGCCGCGCAGAGGTCGAGCAGCGCGAGCTGGAGCATTCCTCGCCGCCACGCCCACAGGACGACGCCGATCGCCCCGCCGATCGCGCCGCCGTACCAGACCAGCCCCGCGCCCGAGAAGATGTTGCCCAGCAGGTCGTGCTTGACCGAGTCGTAGTTCTCGATGATGAAGTCGACGCGGGCGCCGACGATTCCCCCGGCCAGAGCAGCGAGGACCAGCTCGTAGGCCCAGTCGATCGGCTTGCCGAGCTCGCCGAGCCGGCGCCCGATCAGTCCGCCGGCGGCGAGAAAGGCGAACGCGAACGCGATCCCGAAGGTCTGGAGGGTGAGAGGGCCTAGATGGATCTCGGGTTGCACGTGACTGCTCTCGTCGGAGCACTTGGGGGACTCCGGCGAATTACCTCAATCGAACCCAGGTTGGCGACAGGCAACTAACAGCCCCGGCGGGATTCGAACCCAAGCTCTTCGGCCTTGAAAGGGCCGCGTGCTAAACCCTTACACCACGGGGCCTTCGCGTCCCAGTCTAGGCGCTGTCCAAGCCGCGAGCGTTGATGCTCGCGCCGTCCGGACTGACTCCTAATATACGAACATATGTTCGCCAGTCCGGGACGGCACAGTGAGCACGCACCCTAAGCCGATCGAGCGGGAGCTCGCGAGGAGACTACGCCGGGAACAGGGCATGCCGATGAAGCGGATCGCTGCCCGATTGGGCGTGTCTTCGTCCTCGGTCAGCTTGTGGGTCCGGGACATTGAGCTCGACCCAGGGCATCGCGAGCGCAATCGGCGGCAGGAGTACGCGCGGCGGGCCACCACCTGGAGCGATCTGAACCGCGCGAAGCGAATCTCCTACCAGGAAGACGGGCGGCGGGCGGCTCGACAGGGCAATCCGCTCCACCAGGCAGGATGCATGCTGTATTGGGCCGAGGGAAGCAAGGAACGGAACGCCGTGATCTTCGCGAATTCCGATCTCCAGATGATGCGCTTCTTCCATCGCTTCCTCAGAGACTGCTTCTCGATCCCGCCCGAGCGGTTCGGGTTCAGGTTGAACGTCTACACCGGGAATGGGCTCTCGATTCGACAGATCGAGGACCACTGGCTCATGGGTGTCGGGCTTCCGCGCGCCAGCCTGAGGAAGCACACGGTCAACAACTACCCGAACTCGAGCAGCGGCAGGAAGCGAAACAAGCTCCCTTACGGCGTCGGCTCGCTGACGCTCTTCAGTACTAGCGTGGTTCAGCACATCTACGGCGCGATCCAGGAGTACGCGGAGTTCGATGAGCCGCGGTGGCTGGATGGGCCACCCAGAAAGCGCGCGTCCAACGGCGTCCCGGCCGCCTCAGCTCAGCAGTAGCTCGAGGAGCGCCTTCTGGGCGTGGAGGCGGTTCTCGGCCTGGTCCCA
>JBOGZB010000183.1:0-7528 GCA_050697175.1 Solirubrobacterales bacterium
ACTCAGCCCAGGTGGGTCGCGGCGCTCTTGGTCGTTTCGGCCCTGGCGATCGCCGGAGCGGGCTGTGGAGGCGGCAGCGGATCCTCGACCACGATGTCGAGCGCTTCGAGCGGATCGACCGCCACTCCCGAGAACGTGGAGATCAAGGGCTACGCCTACGACCCGAACCCGATCACGGTTCCGGTCGGCACCACCGTGACGTGGAAGAACGACGATCCGACCGAGCACACGGCGACGGCGTCCGACGGCAGCTTCGACACCGGGACGATCAAGGGAAACGGCGCCACCGCCAAAGTGACCCTCGACAAGCCCGGTACCTACGACTACATCTGCCAGTTCCACCAGTTCATGAAGGGCCAGGTCATCGTCCAGGGCTAGGCGCGGAGTGCTTGGCGCTTTTTGGTCGCATGCCGACGGGAAAGCGCCATGACGGGCGTACGACCGTCCTGATCTTGACCAAAGGAATATGTTCCGGGCCCGTGGGATCAGAGCGAGGAGGGTGAGCGAGTTGGACCGGGCGGGCTCCGCGCAGGCGGCCCAGACGTCGTCGAGGGCGGACTCGGGCGACCCGTCCGTCTGGGCCGATGTGGCGCGGCAGCTTCGAGTCGATTCGGTTCGGGCCTCTAGCTCGGCCGGCTCGGGGCACCCGACCTCCTCGCTGTCGGCGGCTGATCTGATGGCCGTGCTGGTGAGCGACTTCCTGCGTTACGACTTCGCAGCGCCCGAGAACCCGGCAAACGATCACCTGATCTTCTCCAAGGGCCACGCCTCCCCGCTCCTTTATTCGATCTACAGGGCGGTGGGTGCCGTCTCCGAGGAGGACCTGCTCACCTACCGCAGGCTGGGCAGCCCCCTGGAGGGCCATCCGACTCCGGTTCTGCCGTGGGTCGACGTGGCCAGCGGATCACTCGGACAGGGGCTGCCCACGGGGGTCGGCGTGGCGCTGGCCGGGAAGCGGCTGGATCGGATTCCATACCGCGTCTGGGTCCTGTGCGGCGACAGCGAGATGGCCGAGGGATCGATGTGGGAGGCGTTCGAGCACGCCGCCCACGAGGGCCTCGACAACTTGACGGCGATCATCGACGTCAATCGGTTGGGCCAGCGGGGGGAGACGATGCACGGCTGGGACCTCGACCGGTTCGTGGAGCCCGCCCGGGCCTTCGGCTGGCACGCGATCGCGATCGACGGCCACGACCTCGACGCCATCAACCGGGCCTACGCGGAGGCGATCGAAACCAGCGATCGGCCCACGGTGATCGTGGCCAGGACCCTCAAGGGACGGGGGGTCAGCGCCGTGGAGGACCAGGACGGAAAGCACGGGAAGCCCGTCGACGATCCCGACGCCGCGATCGCCGAGCTCGGAGGGGTCAGCGCGATACGGGTCGACGTGGCAAAGCCCGCCGACGTCGCGCCCCATCGGTTCGGGGTCAAGCCTGGAGGCCTGCCGACCTATGAGGAGGGTGGGGAGGTCGCCACCCGCAAGGCGTACGGCGAGGCCCTGGCGGCGCTCGGGGATGCGCGAGGCGACATCGTTGCCCTGGACGGCGAGGTGGGGAACTCCACCTTCGCCGAGATCTTCGCCGCCGCGCATCCCGACCGCTTCTTCGAGATGTACATCGCCGAGCAGCAGATGGTCGCCGCCGCGGTCGGGCTCCAGGTGCGGGGCTGGGCGCCGTTCGCCTCCAGCTTTGCGGCCTTCCTGACCCGGGCCTTCGACTTCATCCGGATGGCCGCGGTGAGCCGCGCCGACCTGTGCCTGGTCGGATCCCACGCGGGGGTCTCGATCGGGGAGGACGGGCCCTCGCAGATGGGCCTCGAGGACCTGGCGATGTTCCGCTCGGTTCACGGCAGCACGGTGCTCAGCCCCTGCGACGCCAATCAGACCGTCCAGCTCGTCACCCGGATGTGCGAGGGGGAGGGGATCCGTTACCTGCGGACCCTGCGCCCGGCGACCCCCGTGATCTATCCGGCCGCCGAGCGCTTCGAGATCGGAGGAAGCCGGGTCGTGAGGTCCTCCGAGGAGGACCGGGTCTCGCTGGTCGGGACCGGGATCACCGTCCACGAGGCGGTCGGTGCGGCCGAGATCCTGGCCGCCGATGGAATTGCCGCCCGGGTCGTCGACTGCTACTCGATCAAGCCGATCGACGTCGCTGGTCTCGCGTCGGCTGCGCACCAGACCGAGGCGATGGTGATCGCCGAGGACCACTGGCCCGAAGGCGGCTTGGGAGACGCCGTGCTCGAGGCCTTGGCGGAGGCGGGGGAGGCACCGCGGCTGACCCGCCTGGCGGTCGAGGAGATGCCCGGCTCGGGCAAGGGCCCCGAGCTCCTGGCGGCGGCCGGGATCGACGCGGCTGGCATCGCCGAGGCCGCGCGCCGCTCGGTCGGGGGGTGATCGGGCGGCGGGCTGAGCCCGCCTGCATCGTTAGGTGGAGCCCTCCCGGACGCCGGCGGTGAACCCGATCGAGTGGACGGCGACCCCGGGCGTGGCCGCCACCGAGAGCCCGTGTGCCTCGTGGCGGTCGTGTCCCGCCAGCCGGTAGGCGCCCGGGGCGGTCACCTCGATTCTCGTCGGCGCCGCGTCGTCCACGCCGATCGTGAGCGATCCGCTCCCGTCGACGCTGGCCCAGGCCTCTCCCGCCTCGTAGTCGAGCTCGATCGGCGGCTCGTCGGGCGTTGCCACCCACGGATCGGAGATCGAGCCCCCCGGAAAGACCTCGTCGCTCGGCACCGCCACGATCGCTCCCGGAGCGTCGGTCGACCGCAGGGCGTCCATCGGCTCCGGGAGGTCGGCGCCCCCGAGCTCCTCGCGGATCGCCTCCTCGGTCGCCCGGTACTCGCCCTCGCCGAAGTGGTACCAGCGAAGCGCCCCTCCCTTGCTCCACAGAAAGAGCGACGGCCAGCCCTCGCACCCGTAGGTGTGCCAGGACTCGTAGCTCGGATCGGAGGCGACCGGGAAGTCGACCTCGAGCAGCGCCAGCGCCTCGGCGAGCTTGTCGGGGTCGGCGGTGAACGGAAAGCGCGGAGAGTTGACGCCGATCACGGTCAGCCCGGCGTCGCGGTAGCCCTTCGCCCAGCCCCGCAGGTAGGGAAGCGTCCGAACGCTCGATGGGTGCGCAACGTCGACGAAGTGGACGACGAGCGGCCCCGAAGCGCAGATCCGCTCCACCTGCGGCGGCTCGGAGCCGATCCACCGGGTGGCGGGCGGAAACGGCGGAACGGCTATCGCTTCGGAGTCCGGTCTCACGTCGCAGGTATTCTCATGCCTCGATCGATCGCTGACCAAACGGACAAGGAGGCTCGCGTGACGGAGAGGACTTGGAGCCGCATCGAGGATGCCCGGGAGCGATGGAACGTGCTCCGCCACCCCTTCTATCGCCGCTGGTCGGCCGGCGAGTTGAGCGCCGCGGATCTGGCGTGCTACTCGGGTCAGTACCGGCACGCGGTCGAAGCGGTCGCGACGCTCAGCGATTCCGTCGCGGACTCGGCCCCCGAGCGGCCCGAGCTGGGACGCCACGCCGAGGAGGAGCGCGACCACGTGGCTCTTTGGGACGGGTTCGTCGAGGCGGCGGGGGGAACCCCCGGCGCGGAGCCCACGGCCGAGACCACGGCCTGCGTGCGGGAATGGACCGACGGCGGTGCCGGGCTACCCGAGAGGCTGATCACCCTGTACGCGATCGAGAGCGGCCAGCCCGAGATCTCGCGCACCAAGCTCGAGGGGCTCCTGGGAAGCTACGGGTTCGAGGACGGCCCTGCGACCGAGTACTTCCGCGTCCACGAGCGCCGCGACGTCGAACACGCCGCCGAGGCCCGTGAGCTGGTCGACGAGGTCGCCGAGCCGGCCGACGAGGACCGGCTGGTCGCGGCCGCGGAGGCGGCATTCAGGGCGAACTGGCGCCTGCTCGACGGCGTCTAGCCGGCCGCGGCGGCCGAGCAGCCGTGGCCTGACGTATGCGGTGGCCCGACCGGCTGATCGGCATCGCGCTCGGGATCGCGCTCGGGGCCGGCGTGGTCGTGCTGTTCGTCTTCGTGTTCAGCGAGCAGACGGTCGATGCGCCGTCGCTCTCGAGCCGCCCCGTCAAGGCCCATGACGGCGGAAAGGCCCATGACGGCGGAAGGGCCCATCGCGCGCCGAGCCGCGATGCCACGCCCCCGGTCGCGACGGTCAGGGTGATCGGCGGGGCCCCGCCGGCCGCCGGCCCCGCACAGCTCGCCTACCGAAAGGGAGACCTGGTTCGCCTCAACGTGGTCTCCGACGCGACCGTGGACGTCGGGCTGCTGGGATACGGGATCGCGCGCACGGTTCCCGCCGGCCAACCGACCCCGATCGCCTTCCGGGCCTCGAAGACGGGAAGCTTCGCGCTCGTGGTCACGGCCTCGCACATCGACGTGGCGCGATTGACGGTCGCCGGGTCGTCGCCTTGAGGCGAGTGGCGGATCGTGGATAGACTCGAAACGCGCCATCTCCGTGCCCCGTCTGGATGCCGTGGGGCGGACGCTGGCCGGGATGGATGACGGCTTTGTACCCCGCCCCCGACCTCTACGCATCGGTGGTCCTCTTGATCGCGGCCTCGGCCGTCCTCGGGCAGGGCATCCTCTGCCTTTGCGGCCGGGACGCCTGGTCGTGGCTCGCGCCGGCGGTCGGCCTGGCGGCTCTGGTCATCCTCGCCGGGGGGGCGATCCGGCTGCCCGGCGACGACCTGACCGCCACCGTGGTCATCGGGCTCGCCGTGCTCGGCGCGCTCGTCGTCCTGTGGATTCGCCGGCCCGAGGCCCACGGGGCGCTTCGCGCCGGGTTGCCGATCGCGGTCCTGATCGTCGCGGCGGCCTCGATCGCATTCGTGGTCGCGGGCGGGTTCGGCGCCTTCCAGGGCAAGTCGAGCGACCTCGGCTACTACCTCTACGACACCCAGTGGCTCCAGACCCATGCGGGATTCGAGCCCTCCCACATCGTCAAGGGGTTCCCGATGGGCCCGCCGGCGCTGGCGGCCGTCACCTCGAACGCGACCGGCGGCGCCAGCTTGGTCGCGACCTTCACCGCGTTCACGGTCGCGGTCGCGGTCGCCTCGGCTCTCGCGTCGCTCGCCGTCTTCGGCGAGCTCGGGGCGGTGCGGCGAACGATCGCCGCCTTCCTCGTCGGCCTTCCCTACATGGGCGCTTCGTTCTTCGTCCAGTCGAGCTTCAAGGAGCTGGCGGTGGGCATGTTCGCCCTCGCCTTCGCCCTTCTCCTGCGAGAGCTGGCCGCCGAGGAGCGCCATCGCGACGACGCCGTGGCGGGCTCGCTGGCGATCGCCGTCCCGTTGGCGCTGATCGCGGGCGCCGCCGTCTACACGTACAGCTTCGCCGGGCTCTACTGGCCGATCGGCACGCTCGGGGTCTGGCTGGTCGGCTCGGCGGTGCTCGCCCGCGGCCGCCTCAAGGCGCAGCTCCGGGGCTGGCGGCTCCAGGTGCCTCGAACGCGGCGAACCAAGATCCTGATCGGGGTGGCCGTGGTCGCCGCGGTGGCGGTCGCGATTCCGGAGTCGAACCAGGTGATCGAGTTCGCCCGCGCCCGCGGCTCGTTGAGCGCCCTGAGCGGGGGCTCGGTCTCGGGCGATCTGCCCAGCAGCCCGCGGCTCTTCACGGCGCTCGGGACGTGGCCCGTGACCGACTACCGCACCGCGGTCCCCAACCTCTGGGCGGAGCGGATCCTGATCGCCGCGGCGCTGATCGTGCTCGCCCGGGGGCTGTTCGGGCTGTGGCGCCGGCGCGAGCTCGCGGTCCTGTCGGCGATCGCCGCCTCGGTGATCCTCTACGCGGCCGCCCGGATCGGCTCGGGGCCGTACGTCCAGTCGAAGGCGATCGCCGTAATGGCGCCGCTGATCATGCTCGCCGCGGTATTCGGCGCGCTTGCCTCGCCCCTGTTCGCGGCTCGGCGCGACGCCGGCGAGCCGGACGCCGGCGCGATACCCGACCCACCGCGCCGGCCCGCATCGGCCTGGGCGTGGGCCGCGGTCGGGGCGGTGTTCGTGTTCGGCGCCCTTGGCTCCACCTACCTGGCGCTCGCCGGAGCGCTGGTCAACGACGGGACCCAGTCGAAGCAGCTCGAGTCGCTGCGCGCCAGGGTCCAGGGCTCCACCGTCATCTTCCTCGGCTCCGACGACTACGTCGGCTGGGAGCTCCGCGGAGCGCGAGTCTTCTCGCCGGACCGAAAGAGCGGAGTCGGATACCTGCCGCCCAAGACGACCTCGACCTGGACCCGCTACGACTTCGACTCGATGAACGCCGGCGAGCTGAACGCCGCCCAGTACGTGATCGCCGCGCGCAGCCCGATGATGAGCGAGACGCCCCGGAACTTCAAGCTCGTCGCGACCACGGATTCATTCCAGCTCTGGCAGCGGATCGGGGCGACGCTCCCCCGCCAAACGTTCGTTGAGCACTCCGTGCCCGGCGACGTGCTGCACTGCTCGCTCCCGTCCGGACGCCGCATCTCGAGGTCCGGCGGGGTGGCCCATGTCTGGTCGCCCGGCCCGGTCCATGGCCTGTCGGCGGCCTGGAAGGCCTCAAGCCCGGCGCCGGCGTCGAAGGGGTTTCGACGCCCAACCGCCCTCATCCACGGCCGCAGCCTGAGCCAGAGCCTGAAGCTGGGCAGGGGCCGGTGGGCGATTTCGCTCCAGTACCACAGTGCCGAGCCGGTTCGATTCCGCGGAGGCGGCCTCGACGTCCGGCTGCCGCCGAACGCCGAGCGGCTCGGCGCGTTCTGGCCGGTGGGGACGATCACGGTCCCAAGGCCGTCGACGGAGAGCTTCGACGTCGCGCTCGAGCCCCTTTCCGAGCTCCGCAACGTGCTGGTCGGCCCGAAGCGGCTCAACACCGGCTCGGCGGGGCTGGTCGCCGGGATCGGCGCCACCCCGATCGGCGGCCGCGCGAACGTCCCGCTACGCCGAGCCTGCGGTCGGTTCGTCGACTGGTACCGAACGGCCTGAGCGCTCCGAGGAGGACCCATCCTCGGACCACCCTCTCGCCGAACCGCCGTTGCTCGATCCGGCCATGCCCGCCGCGACCCCGGCCGCGACCGAGGCGGTGGCCGCGAGATGGTGAAGGACGTGCACGCCGACCCCCGCGAGAGCGTCGCCGGGGCCCCGGCGCCTCAGGACCAGCGCGTACAGCGGGCGGTTGAGCCCGACCAGGGCGATCAGCGCCCCCGCCAGGACCGCCGGGCGGCGCCACAGCACGCCGAACAGGGCGATCACCGACGCGAGCGCGCTCAGCCGGTGGTCCCAGCCGAGGTTCAGGTGGCGCGGCATCCTTCGGGTCCGAAGCAGCAGGGTGATCCACGGCACCCCCCGGTGTGCGAAGTCGGTCCGCAGCATCCCGAACAGGGTCCACCGCTTCAGGTGGGTTCCCTGGATCCCGGGATCGAGCCAGATCGTCGCCCCGGCGTCGACCAGGCGCATCCCGAGCTCGACGTCCTCGATCGAGGCGCCGGCGAACTGCTCCTCGTCGAAGCCCCCCGCGTCGATGAAGGCCGGCCGGCGGATCGCGCCGAGGC
>JBOGZB010000184.1:0-2034 GCA_050697175.1 Solirubrobacterales bacterium
TCTCGAGCAGCGTCTTCAGCCCGGAGAGGATCATCGGCCAGCCGCCGTAGAGCTCGCCGTGGGCGCCGTCGCGGAGCTGATCGTGGGTGACGGTGAGGCGACACGAGTCGCCCACCGGCTCGATCTCCCAGGTGACCCGGGAGGTTCCCTCGGCCTTCACCTCTTCGCTCCACAGGGCGTTGAAGCTCTGCACGAGGCGGTTCGGCGGATCGACCTCGAGGTTCTCGCCCTCGCCGATCTTGATCCCCGCCGCCGGGACGGACGACTCATACGAGGACCCGGGCGACCACTCGGACGTCGTCTGGACCCCGAAGCTGTACTTGGCCCGCATCTGGGGATCGGTGATTGCCTCCCAGAGCCGCTCCGGCGTCGTCTTGATGTAGATCTCGAACACCCTGTCCTCCGGCGCGGCGGTCCACGGCCTCTTTCCTTCGCTCATGTCTTCCTCCTCGATCGTCTTCTTCAGCCCGCTGAGCGTCGCCGCCCAGGGCTCGGCGTACTTGCTCACCCACCGGTCGTGGACGAGCCTGATCGGAACCGGGTTCAGGAAGTGGAGCTTCTCTCGGCCCCGGCGCCTCGTGGTCACGAGGCGCGCCTCCTCCAGCACCCGCAGGTGCTTCATGACCCCGAACCGGGTCATCGGGATCCCTCGCTCGAGCGCGTTGAGCGTCTGGCCGTCTCGCTCGAAGAGCTCGTCGAGAAGACGGCGACGCGTCGGGTCGGCGAGGGCCTTGAACACGGCGTCCATCGAACCAGTATAGGTGACTTAATGGTCACCTGTTACTGGATGGCCTCTCGGCCCCGTTGCCCGACCCCCGCGGAGGGCCGAGCGGTTCCATCCGTTAAGCTCGGCGCCGTCTTGGAGGAGATGAGGAGTCCCATGGATGGGCGAAGGCACGGGTTCGCCCTCTTGATCGGAGCGGTGGCGCTCGTCGCCGCGATGCTTCTGGGCGCCGCTCTCGCGAGCGCGGCCTCGGCCGGGGTGTCGTTCACGGCCCGCGGCAGCGCCGAGCAGGTCGACGTCACCGGGGCGAGCGCCGGACAGCGACTGAAGCTGCTCGACAAGCGCGGCAAGGTCGTCGACACCCAGCGAGCCGGGTCGCTCGGCGGGGTCCTGTTCCGCCACGTGAAGCCCGGCGGCGGCTACCGGGTCGGCGAGTCGGGCGGTGGAAAGTCGCCCTCGCTTCGGGTCCTGAGCAATCGCTCCGCCCCGCCCACCACGAGCATCTACAACCAGACGCTGCCGACGGGCAAGTTCGGATCGGGGGACGGCTACGGGTACCTGACCACTCGCGACGGGACCAAGCTGGCGATCAACGTCCAGCTCCCGGGCAAGGTCCAGGACGGCCCCTACCCCACCCTGATCGAATACTCCGGCTACGGGTACGCGAACCCGGCCGGCGGCGAGAGCTCGATCGCGGCGGTCGCCAACCTGCTCGGCTTCGCGGTGGTGGACGTCAACATGCGCGGGACCGGCTGCTCGGGAGGTGCGTTCGACTACTTCGAGCCGCTCCAGTCGCTCGACGGCTACGACGTGATCGAGACCGTCGCCAAGCAGCCGTGGGCGCTGCACCACAAGGTCGGGATGATGGGGATCTCCTACGGCGGGATCAGCCAACTCTTCGTCGGCGCGACCCGACCGCCCAGCCTCGACGCGATCGCGCCGCTGTCGGTGATCGACAACACGCAGACGACTCTCTATCCCGGCGGGATCCTGAACACCGGCTTCGCCCTCAAGTGGGCCCAGGACCGGGTCGACGACGCCAAGCCCGCGACCGCGACCACCGGCCAGGCGTGGGCCTACGACCGCATCAAGGCCGGAGACACGACCTGCAAGACCAACCAGGCGCTCCACCCCGAGGCCGTCAACCTGATCAACAAGGTTCGCCGCAACAACTACTACCGGCCCAAGATCGCCGACCCGCTCTCGCCGATCACCTTCGTCCACAAGATCCACGCCCCGGTCTTCATGGCCTGCCAGTGGACCGACGAGCAGACCGGCGGGCACTGCCCCTCCCTGCCCTCGCACTTCAC
>JBOGZB010000185.1:0-3454 GCA_050697175.1 Solirubrobacterales bacterium
CAGTCTCGCAGCGCCGGCTCCGCGCCGCGCGGGAGCCGCCGCCCGGCCGCCCCGGGCCACGTTGAGGAGCAGCCCGGTCGCCGCGAGCATGATCAAGAGGCTCGAGTTGCCGTAGGAGACGAACGGCAGCGGGACGCCGGTCAGGGGCGCCAGGCCGAGGACCGCGAACAGGTTGACGATCGCCTGTACGAGGACCAGCGAGGTGAGGCCCGCGGCGAGCAGCTTTCCGTAGCGGTCGCGTGCGCGCTGGGCGGTTCTGAGGCCCGCGTAGGCGAACAGCCCGAACAGCCCGACCAGAACCGAGAGCCCGGCCAGGCCCAGCTCCTCGCCGATCACGGCGGCGATCATGTCCGTGTGGGCCTCGGGCAGGTAGAAGGCCTTCTGGAGGCTCTGGCCGAGCCCGACGCCGAAGATCCCCCCGGAGCCGAGGGCGATCTTCGCCTGGATCGCCTGAAACCCGGCGCCGCTGGGGTCGCCGGTCGGGTTCAGGAACCCGGTCAGGCGCGCCATCCGGTAGGGCTCGATCAGGATCGCGAGCAGCACCACGACGGCGATCGCGCCGGCCAGGATCATCAGGTGGCGGATGCGCATCCCGGCCGCGACCAGCAGCGCGGCGGTCGCCATGCAGACGACGATCGCGGTGCCGAGGTCCGGCTCGACGACCATCAGCATGCAGGCCAGCGCGACCACGGCCAGATACGGGACCAGGGTGCGGATGCTCCGGACCATGGTCGGCCGCGCGGCGAGCAGGCTCGCGCCATAGAGGACGAGGGAGAGCTTGGCCAGCTCCGAGGGCTGGATCTGGAACGACCCCGCGCCTATCCATCGGCTCGCCCCGTTGGTCGACGTGCCGACCCCTGGAACGAGCACCGCGAGCAGCAGGAAGAACGCGGCGGCGAGGAGGAACGGCGTCAGTGGGCGGACGATCTGAAGGCCGCGGGCCGCCAACCCGCGCATCACGATCAAGCCGACAACGCCGATCACCACGGTTCGCTTCAGGTAGTACGCGCTGTCGCCGCTCTGTCCGAGCAGGGCGGTGGTCGAGCTGGCGCTGAACACCATCACGGCGCCGAACGCCAGCAGGCAGAGCGTCGCGGTGAGCAGCAGGTTGTACTCGATCGGCTGCGACCCGGCCCGCTTTCGCGACCGCGGTCCCAGCCGGCTGAGCGACAGGGCGCTCATCCGTCGAGCTCCTCGACCAGGCGCCGAAAGCGTTCGCCGCGCTCCTCGAAGTCGCGGAAAGCGTCGAAGCTCGCGCATGCCGGCGACAGCAGGACCACCTGCCCCGGCCGCGCGTTCGCAGCCGCCGCGCGGACCGCCGTGGCGAGGTCGTTGAAGCGGCGAAGCTCGACCCCCCGCTCGGCCGCCGGCTCGAGGTCCTCGCCCAGCCGCTCGGCGGCCTCGCCGATCAGGTAGCACGCGGCGCAGTGGCGGATCGCCGGCTCGACGAGCCCCTCGAACCCGCCGCCCTTCAGGGAGCCGCCCAGGATCGCGTGCACCCCCTCGCCGAACGAGGCGAGCGCGGCCGACGCGGCGGCGACATTCGTGGCCTTCGAGTCGTTCACGAACAGGACCCCGTCGCGATCGGCGACCCGCTCGAGCCGATGGGGGACGCCGGCGAAGGTCAGGAGGCCCTCGCCGAGCGAGTCGCGGTCGATCCCCATCGCGAGCGCGGCGGCGGCGGCCGCCATCGCGTTGTCGGCATTGTGGGGCCCGATCAGGCTGAGCTCGGAGGAATCGAGGAGCGGCTCGCCGTCGGCGAAGATCACCCGATCGGCGATCGCGACCTCGCAGTCGGGGTCGGCGCCGTGGCAGAAGGCGACGCGGCGCGCGCAGCCGCCCAGGTCGACGTCGGCGAGCGCCGGATCGGAGGCGTTGAACACCGCCACGTCGTCGTTTCCCTGGTTGGCGAAGACGCGGAGCTTGGCGTCCAGGTAGGCGCCCAGGTCGCCATGGCGGTCGAGGTGGTCGGCGGAGACGTTGAGCAGCACCGCGCACTCCGGCGCGAACAACTCCGCGTCCTCGAGCTGAAAGCTCGAGCACTCGCAGACGACCGTCGCGCGCTCCTCGATCGAGCCCGCCAGTGCGGCCAGGGGGGCGCCGATGTTGCCGGCGACCGCGACGGGCTCGCCGGCGGTGCGCCAGACGTGGCCCAGGAGCTCGGTCACGGTGGTCTTGCCGTTGGTGCCGGTCACGGCTACGAAGCGGTTCGGCACGCGCCGCCAGGCCAGCTCGAGCTCGCCGAGCACGGGCAGCCCCCTGCGCCGCGCCGCGACGAGCGCCGGGGCGTCTCCCGGGACTCCGGGGCTCTTGACCAGGCAGCGGGCGGATTCGACGAGCTCGGTTCCATCCGTATCAAGGTGAACTTCGACGCCCGCCTCGCCCAGCCCTGCCGCCCCCTCGGGGGCGGCGGCGTCGCAGCCGACGACTCGATCGCCGTCAGCCGCCAGCATCCGCGAGACGGCCTGTCCCGAGCGGGCCAGCCCGACGACCAGGTACGGCCCGCCGGGAAGCGGCGGCCGGGCCTTGGTCACCCGATCGAATTCTGGTAGAGCGTGAAGCCGATCCCTGCGCAGACGGCGGCGATGATCCAGAAGCGCAGCATGATCTTCGTCTCCGACCAGGCCATCATCTCGAAGTGATGGTGGACCGGCGCCATCAGGAGCACCCGGCGGCGAAACATCTTGAAGCTCAGGACCTGAACCGCGACCGAGAGCGCCTCGATCACGAAGATCCCCCCGAGGATGATCAAGAGCAGCTCGGTCTGGGTCATCACCGCGAGCGCCCCGATCGCCGCCCCCAACCCCAGCGATCCGGTGTCGCCCATGAAGATCGCGGCCGGGAACGAGTTGAACCACAGGAACCCGACCGAGGCGCCCACCAGGCACGCGGACAGCAGCGCCAAGCCCTCCTGGCCGCTGGTGATCGTGATCGCCGTGTAGGCGAGCAGCACGATCGCGCAGGAC
This sequence comes from Solirubrobacterales bacterium, assembly GCA_050697175.1. Taxonomy (GTDB): domain Bacteria; phylum Actinomycetota; class Thermoleophilia; order Solirubrobacterales; family 70-9; genus AC-56. The sequence goes on from JBOGZB010000185.1 coordinate 2,967, forward strand.
CCGGCCGCCAGCCCATCGAGCCCGTCGGTCAGGTTGACCGCGTTCGACGAGCCGGCGATGACCAGGAAGACGAACAGCACGTAGAGCACCGGGCCGAGATAGATCTCGGCGTCGAACACGCGCACCTGGAGCCGCGGATCGAGTCCGACCTGGTTGGTTGCCACCCACCACAGGGCGAGTGCCAGCCCGATCTGGACCAGCAGCTTCCAGCGGGCGGGCAGCCCCAGCGATCGCCGCTTGGTGACCTTTATGTAGTCGTCGGCGAAGCCGAGAGCCGCGGCCCCCAGGGCGACCCCGAAGACCGCCAGGCTCTGGGTGTCGCGCGGGCCGAGGACCAAGAACGGGACGGCGATCGCGACGAACAGGATCAGGCCGCCCATGGTCGGCGTCCCCGCCTTGGACTGATGCTCCTGCGGCCCTTCCTCGCGAATCTGCTGTCCGAACTCCCTCGCCCGCAGGAACTCGATGAACTTCGGCCCGAGGAAGAT
>JBOGZB010000186.1:0-6476 GCA_050697175.1 Solirubrobacterales bacterium
GCCCCCAGCCGGACCGCCTACGACCCGCCGATCGCCATCTCGCCGATCAGGAGCGCCGGGGTCCTGACCGAGCCGCCGAACGGGACCCAGCGGGCCTCCGAGCCCGCGGCGATCAGCGCTTTCAGCATCTCGGTCAGGTTCGAGGCGATCGTGAACTCGTCGGCGGCCGCCGCGAGCTCGCCGCCTTCGATCAGGCGGCCGGTGGCGCCAACCGAGAAGGTTCCCGAAACCGGGTTGACGCCCGAGTGGAGGCCCGCGACGTCGGTCACGTAGACGCCGTCGCCGGCTTTCGCGAGCAGCTCCTCGAAACCCTCGGCCCCCGGTTCGACGATCAGGTTCGAGGTCGAGACCGACGGCGGCGAGCGATAGCCGGCCCGCGAGGCGTTGGCCGAGCTTCGCGTCTCGCCGTTCTCGCGACGCGCGGTGTAGGAGTCGTGGAGGTAGGCCGCCAAGCGGCCCGCCTCGATCAGCGGCGTGCGCCCGCAAGGTGAGCCTTCGGCGTCGAACGGCGAGGAGTTGAGTCCGGCCGGGTCGATCGCGTCGTCGATCAGGGTGACCGCCGCCGAGGCGACCTCCTCGCCGAGACGGCCCGCGAACGGGGAGCGGCCGCGCTGGACGGCGTCGGCGCAGAGCGTCCCTCCGATGAACCCGGCGAAGCTCGCCGCGACGACCGGGTCGAGGACCGCGGGGCAGCTTCGAGACGCGGGCTTTGAGGCGCCGAGCAGCGAGGTCGCGCGCTCGGCCGCCTCGCGGCCGATCTCGTCGGCGTCGAGCGCCTCGGGCGAGCGGCCCATCCCGAACCCGAGCCCGGTCTGGCGGTCGCCGTCGGCCTCGGCGATCGCCTGGAGGTAGGCGTACGCCGAGGTCGCCTCGTAGCCGCCGGCCAGGCCAGTGGACGACGCGAGCGCCACTCGCTCCTCCTCGTCGGCATAGACGGCGGTCTCGACCGCGGCGACCCGGGGGTCGGCTTCGCGGCAGGTGCGCTCGATCGCCTTCGCGAGCTCGACCTTCTGTGTCGTCTGCCAATCGCCGAAGGTCGGGTCGGCGAGGCCCGCCACCTCGGGCTGGGACCCGCCCGAGCCCTCGGGCGGCGCGGCGTTCTGATCGGCGTCGGCGACCCTTGCCGCCTCCACCGCCGCGGCCGCCACCTCGCGAAGGCCTGCGTCGCCGAGGTCGGTCCCGTACGCGTAGCCGACCCGGTGATCGATCCAGCACCGCACGCCGATCCCGCGCTGTCCCGCCTCGGTGAGGCTCTCGACCTCGCCGTCGAAGACCCGGATCTCGCGCCCCACCGAGTCCTGGGCGTAAGCCTCGGCGGCCCCCGCGCCGGCGGCCAGCGCGGCCTCGACTGCCTCGGCGCCGATCGCCTCGAGATCCATGCCACCAATCTATTGGGCAGCCAACCAGGGCAGCCGATTCGCCAGGTCGAGCCGCGGGCTCGAATGCCGTTCGCGTATCGCGATCCGGCGGGCCGGCGATAGCATCGCCCGAGGTGGCGCCGAAGGAATCGAGCTCGAGCGCGAGACGCATCAGCCGGCGAAAGCTCGCGGTCCTTTCGGCATCGGGCGCGGCGGCCGCCGGGATCGCGGGCGCGGAGATGGGACGCCCGGCGCGCGCCGCGTCGGGTCGCGAGAAGGGCACCGCCGACGTGGTTGTGGTCGGCGCGGGCCTCGCGGGGTTGAGCGCCGCCGCCGAGATCCGCCGCGGGGGTCACTCGGTGGTCGTCCTCGAGGGACGCAATCGAGTCGGCGGGCGGACCTTCGACCGCCGGATCGACACCCATGAGGTGGTCGAGCTCGGCGGTCAGTGGGCCGGGCCCGGCCAGGACAGGGTGCTGGCCCTGGCCAAGCGGCTCGGGGTCAGGACGTTCGAGACCTACTCGAAGGGCAAGAGCCTGATGTACCGGGACGGCAAGCTCACCCGCTGGAGCGGGCCCATCCCTCCGGTCGGCAACGCGGCGATCGCCGAGCTCGCCCAGACGATCGGGAAGCTGAACTCGATGGCCTCCCAGGTCCCCGAGCAGCCGTGGCGGGCCGCGATGGCCGAGCAGTGGGACTCGCAGACGATCGCGTCCTGGGTCAAGGCCAACATGCACACCGCCGACGCCCGCTGGCTGATCGAGCTGTCGATCGAGAGCGTCTATGGCGCCGAGCCGACCGACGTATCGCTGCTCGACCTCCTCGACACGATTCGAAGCGTCGGCGGGGATCTGTTCACGCTGATCGGCGACGCCCAGAGCATCCGGTTCGTGGGCGGCACCCAGCAGCTTTCGGAGCGGCTCGCGGGAGAGCTCGGCAAGCGCGTCGTGCTCGAGGCGGCGGTGCGCGAGATCCGCCAGCGCGGCGATTCACTGCGCGTAGTCACGGCGGATGGCCATTGGAGCGCCCGGCGGGCGCTGGTCGCCGTGCCACCGCCGTTGGTCGGACAGATCGCGTTTCACCCTCCCCTTCGGCCGGCGAGCGCGCAGCTCGCCCAGCGTCAGCCGATGGGAACGGCGATCAAGTGCAACGTCGTCTTCGATCGCCCCTTCTGGCGATCCGAGGGCCTGAGCGGCGCGACGATCAGCGACACCGGCCCGGTCAAGATTACGTTCGACAACTCGCCGCCCGACGGCTCCCCCGGCGTGATCATCGGATTCTTCGAGGGCACCGCCGGGAGCGACTTCTACGACAGGTCGAGGCGGCGGCGCCGGGCGGCGACCCTCGAGTGCCTGGCTCGGTACTTCGGCGAGCCCGCCCGCCATCCGCGCCGATATCTGGAGCAGGTCTGGGCGGCTGAGCCCTTCACCCGTGGCGCCTACGGCTCCTACAACCCCCCGGGCGTTTTGACCAGCATCGGGCACGTGGCCGGAAAGCCGGATGGGCTGGTCCATTTCGCGGCCTCCGAGCTGACCGCCGAGTGGATCGGATACATGGACGGCGCGATCCGCTCCGGGGAACGCGCCGCCGCGGAGATCGTCGCGGCGCTCGGCTGAGGGCGGCGGCGCCGGGCGCTCAGACGGCCGTGCCGCCGACCGTCAGCTCGCGGATCCGCACGTGGCCCTGGCCGGTGCCGACCGGGACACGCTGGCCGCCCTTGCCGCAGAAGCCGGTCTTCATCTCGAAGTCGTCGGCGACCGCGTCGATCTTGGCCAGCGTGTCGAGGCAGTTGCCGATCAGGGTCGCGCCGCGGCACGGACTGGTCACCTTCCCGCCCTCGATCAGGTAGCCCTCGGAGACGCCGAACACGAAGTCGCCCGTCGTCGGGTCCACCTGTCCCCCGGCGAACGAGACGGCGTAGAAGCCCTTGTCCACCTCGGCGATCAGCTCGTCCGGCTTGGCCTCGCCGGGGGCGATGTAGGTATTCGTCATCCGGGGGATCGGGAGGTGGCGAAAGCTCTCGCGGCGCCCGTTTCCGGTTGATTCGACGCCGTCCTTTCGAGCCCGCACCAGGTCGTACAGGTAGGCGGTGATCCGGCCTTCCTCGATCACCGGGGTACGCCGGCACGGCGTCCCTTCGTCGTCGATCGCGTCGGTCCCCCACTCGCCCGGGAGCCGCCCGTCGTCGAACGCCTCGAGGGTCGGCGCGGCGACCTGGTCGCCGAGCTTTCCCGCGTACACCGAGGCGCCCTTTTGAACGTGATCGGCCTCGAGCCCGTGCCCGGTCATCTCGTGGAACAGCACGCCCCCGAACCCGCCCCCGACCACGACCGGCATCGCGCCCGCCGGAGCCGGGTCGGCGTCGAGCAGGGTCAGCGCGACCCGCGAGGCGCTGTCGGCGATCCGCTCCCCCGCCCCGTCGGCGACCAGCTCGAAGCCTCGATGCCCGCCCAGCGTCTCGAACCCGGTCTCGACGCTGCCGTTTCGGGTCGCGACCACCTGAACGCCGAGCCGGACCCTGGTGCGGTCGTCGGAGGCGAACCGCCCCTCGGAGTTGGCGACCGTGACGCGGCGGCGGTTCTCCGCGTAGCTCGCCTGCACCTGGGCCACGTCGTCCCCCGCGGCCCGTGCCGTGTCGTCGCAGGCGCGAAGGAGCTCGGCCTTTCGCTCCGCCGTGACGTCCGCCGGAGGCACGGCGATCTCCTGAAGAGGCGGCGCGTCCCCCGCGACGAGCGCCTGCACGTCGCGGCGCTCGCCGCGGGCGGCGGCGGCCACGGCGTCCGCGGCGTGCTCGAGGTCGGCCTCGGCGAGCCCGTCGACGTGGGCGAAGTAGCTCGTCTCGCCGTCGATCACCCTTACCCCGGCGCCAAGCTCGGCGCCCCGTTGGACGCCCTCGATCCGCGACTCGTCGATCGAAAGGCCGAAGCCCTCACGCCGCTCGCAGAAGAGCTCGGCAAAGCCGCCGCCCCGGGCGAGCGCTCGCTCGACGACCCGCGCGGCCATGCCGCTCTCGATCAGCGGCTCGGCCCCGCCGGCGGCTCGCGCAGACGCGGCCATCAGGCGGCTCCCGCGGCGACGGCGCGAAGCGCTACGCGCATGTCGAAGAGCAGGAGCTCCGCGAGGGTCGACCGCCCTGCCACGGCGACCAGGGCCAGGCCGTCGCCACGGACGACGAACGCCTCTCCGCCGTCGATCGGGGCGCGCTCGCCGTTCTCGGCGCCTTCGGACTCGAGCAGCGGCGCCCCGGCCGCCCAGTCGCCGCGCGATGCCAGCACGGCGCCGCCGGAGTCCAGCACCGCGCAGCCGCGCAGGTCCGCGGACAGCTCGGCCAGTCGCGTGCAGGCCGCTTCGGCGGGCGTCTGCGACCCGGGCTTCGCTTTGGCGCTGGTCATTCAGCAAACATATAGACCGTGTCACTGGAGCGAGCGTCGTGGCTCACGGTCGTGATCGCCTGCGCGATCGGGGCCCTGATCCTGGCCCTGAACGGCTACGTCGGCTATCCGATCGTCCTCGGGGCGGTCGGCTTGGCGGCGGCCGTGAACCTCCTCTGAGCCGGCGCCGGCTGCCTCATCCAGCGCGGTAGGGCCCCTCGTGGTTGGAGTCCGGGTCGCGCAGCGCGCCCTCGGGCTCGACGTGGATCAGGACATCCGCATCCGGAATCTCCGACTCGATCGCGGATCGCAGTCGGTGGGCGAGAGCGTGTGCGTCCTCGAGCGTCGTACCGGACCGAAACTGGACGTGGAGGTCGACGTAGCGCCGAACCCCGGCCCGGCGGGCGCGCAGCTTGTGGTAGCCCACCATCTCGGGCGGCCGCGCCGCCGCGATCGCAGCCTCGATCCGGTCGAGCTCCTCGGGCGGCGGCGCCTCGTCGACCAGCACCCGCGAGGAGCCGGTCAAGATCCGAAGCCCCGCGTAGACGATCGCCGCGGCGACGGCCAGCGCGGCGATCGGGTCGAAGACGGGGTTGCCGGTGATCTGGACCAGCGCCAGGCCCGCCAGGACCCCAAGCGAGGTCAACGCGTCGGCCCGAAGATGGGCGGCGTCTCCCTCGAGCGCCGCCGACCCGAACTGCCGCGCGCGGCGCGCGAGGGTTGCCGAGACGACCAGGTTGGTCAGCGCCGAGAAGCCGATCACGGCGATCCCGACGCCGAGGTGGGAGACCTCGGAACCCTCGACCAGCCGGCGGGTCGCCTCGTAGACGATGATCCCGGCGCCGACCAGGATCAGCATTCCCTCGATCGCCGCGGCCAGGTTCTCGACCTTCTCGTGGCCGTATGGATGCTCGGGGTCGGGCGGCTCGTCGGCCTTTCGAACCGAGATCAGGGCGATCACCGAGGCGAGCAGGTCAATCGATGAGTGAGCCGCCTCGGTGAGGATCGCGATCGATCCGGTCAGCGCCCCGGCAGCGATCTTGAGCGCGATCAGCAGGGTGTTCGAGAAGATCGACAGGGTGGCCGCGCCGGTCTTGGTGCGGATCACGGCTGGGCCCCCAGGAGGTCCGCGAGGCGGCGCGCGGCCCGGCCCCGGTGGCTGATCGCGTGCTTGTCGCGCGGGGTCAGCTCGGCCATCGTCCGGCGATCGTCGGGGCCGGTGTCGAGCGGGACGAAGGCGGGGTCGTAACCGAACCCGCCCGACCCGCGGGGCTCCAGCGCGAGCTCGCCGTCGCAGCGGCCCTCGACGACCTGCTCGGCGCCGTCGTCGCCGATGTAGGCGAGCGCGCAGACGTAGGCGACGCCACGGTCGTCGGCGCCGTCGAGCTCGCGGAGCAGCAGGCTCAGGTTCTCCTCGTCACTTGCCTCAGGACCCGCGTAGCGGGCCGAGCGCACCCCGGGCCTGCCGCCCAGGGCACGGGCCTCGATGCCCGAGTCGTCGGCGAGCGCCGCCAGCCCGGTGGCCGCCCGGGCGGCTCGAGCCTTGCCGAGCGCGTTCTCGGCGAACGTCTCACCGTTCTCGGGGGGTAGCTCGACGTCGTCGGGCAGGCCGACCAGCTCGAGCGACCCGAGGATCTCCCGCAGCTCTCGCAGCTTGTGCTCATTGCGGGTCGCGACGACCGCTCGCGATCGCGACATCAGCCCGCCGCGACTGCGCCGACCGCGCCCTCCTGGGCCTCGCCGAGGC
>JBOGZB010000187.1:0-3774 GCA_050697175.1 Solirubrobacterales bacterium
GTGCGACGGTGAGAGGCGCGCGCGCCACAGGGCGCCCTGGATGAAGATCTGCCCGATCGGGTCGAGCGGCTGGCGGACCTCGCCGACCGCGCCCAAGAGCTCCTCCCAGCCCGTGTGCTTGGGCAGGCTGCGCGCCCGGACCGCCCTCGAGACCGCCACCGCGAGAAGGCCACCGAGAACGACCGCGAGGACGATCACCACCGGCGCCGAGACCTCGAAGGCGCTCGAGTGGGTGTCGTAGAGCAGCAGGCCCGAGGCGCCGAGCGCCACCACCCCCGAGGCTCCGAGGATCCCGTGGGTCGGCAGGTGGGCCTCGGCGATGATCATCGCGACCCCGGCCAAGAGCAGCAGGACACCGACCACCGTCACCGGGAGCTGCGCGGTCCCGTAAAGGCCGAGCAGGAGCGAGATCACCCCGATCGTCCCCGGTGCGATCAACCCTGGACTGAAGATCTCGAGCCCGATCCCGACCAGCCCGAGCAGGATGAGCAGATACGAGACGGTCGGGTTGACGAGGATGTCGAGGAGCTGGTACTGGAGCGGCAGGTCGTGGTTTTCGATCTGAAGCCCCGCCGTGTGGAGGACCTGGGCCTTCGGCCCCTTGACGTGGAAGCCGTCGAGCTGGCGGAGCAGGCTCTCCTGGCTCGGCGCGATCAGGTCGATCAGGCCGGCGCGCTTTGCCTCCTGGGCGGTCAGGTTCTTGGCCTGGGTGACCAGGAGCTGGGCGAGCTTTGCGTTGCGCCCGTGGGCCGAGGCCAGCGCCCGCATCGACGCCGCGGCGTCGTTGGTGATCTTTCGCGACAGGTCCTGGCTCTCGCCGCCCGGGCCGATCGCGATCGGCGTCGCGGAGCCGATGTTCGAGACCGGGTACATCGCGGCGACGTCGGCGGCCTCGGTGATGTACGCGCCGGCCGATCCGGCCCTGGCGTTGCTCGGGTACACGTAGACGACGACCGGCATCGGGGCGGCCCCCATGTCCTCGATGATCGAGCGCATCGAGTCCGAGAGGCCTCCCGGCGTGTCGAGCCGGATGATCGCCAGCTTCGCGTCCTCGCTCGCCGCGTCGTCGAGGGCGCTCGAGATCCACTTCTGGGTCGCCGGGTCGATCGTCGCCTGGAGCTGGATCGAGTACGCGATGCCTCCCGACGCTCCCGCGGACGGCGCCGGTGCCAGCGCCGACGAGGCGACCAGGCCCGCGCCCGCGAAGGCGAGCGCCGACCAGACCCAGATCCGGAGCCGTAGGCGCCTCATGGAACTCATTATCCGCCTCGAGGCTCCCGCGCTGGCCTGCCTTTCGCCCCGGGCCGGGAAGAGACTGGACCACCGAAGCCGGCGCGACCGGGCCTTTGACGGGCTACCGCGCGTAGCGCCGGATGGCGGCGGCGAGCGCGGCCTCGCTCGGATACTGGCCCTGCCTCGTGTAGGCGAGCCGCCCATGCGAGTCGTAGAAGGCCGTCGCGGGAAAGCCGGCCGTCGCGTCGATCAGGCGGGCGATCTCCTCGCCGGGGTCGGTGTAGCTCGGGTAGGGAACCGGGTACTCGCCCAGGAACGTCCTCGCCGCATCGGTCGAGTCGTTCGAGTTCACCCCCACGAAGGCGATCCGCTTGCCGAGCTTCGCCGCCAGCCGCTGGTACCAGGGGAACTCCTGCCGACACGGCTCGCACCACGAGGCCCACTTGCTGACCACCACCGGGTGCCCGCGGAGCCCGGCGAGCCGGCTGCGAAACGCATCGGCGCCGCCGGGCAGGAGCCGGCCGGCCTCGTCGTAGAGGCCGGCGAGCGCTGGTGGCGCTCCGGCCAGCGCCTTCGCATAGTCGGGAGTCCGAGCGGTCGCCGGGCCGCCTCCCGCGCCTCCGCATCCGCCCGCGCCGATCCCAACCGTGGCGGTGACCATCGCCACCGCGCAGAGCACCCGGCGCCGCCGATCACTCGAGGACGACCCCTCAGAGCACTCTCTCGGGCGGCGCCGGCGGGGACGCAACACGGCGGCGTGCATGCGTCTTGTCCACATTACGTTCAGCGCGATGGTTTAATAGGGGCTCGGTCCACGCACCATCTGGACCACGGGGAAGACCGCCGACTCGCCACGAGGGGAACCAACCGGCGAACGGCGAGCCTCCGGCGAGCTTACAGCGCGCCCGCAGACATCCGCGGGGCGCAAGGCGCTCAACAACTTCTCATGGCAAAACCAGTCGAAGCCGTCGCAGCGCGCACGCGACCGATCCCAGAGGATCAACTCGATCGTGTGCGCGAATTCACCCGCGAGCCGATCCTGCTCGAGGGTGAGACCGTCGACGATCTGGTCCCGGGCAGCGCCCGGCAGCTCGCCGTCGATGCGGCCCTGGTCGAGCTCACCGACGGAAGGGATACCCCGTCGGCCGAGTGGCGGCGGCGTTACTCGCTCCTGCTCGGCCTCGAGCGGCTGCTCTCCAGCGAGCCGATCGAGCTCGCCGACAAGGCGGAGCTGACCGAGCATCAGGTCGACGTCCTCTCCGGGACCCTCGCCGCCCTGACCGCCGAGCTCGAGGACTCGGTCGCCGCCGAGGTCTCAAACGGCTCGGTCGGCGCTCCCGCCGCGCTCGACCCGGAGGCCACCGAGACCGGCCCCGACGGCAACGGCGCCGAGGCGGCCAACGGGGACGGCGAGGCGGTCGCCGAGGAAGACGAGACCCTGGCGCCCGACGAGGAGGAGCCACAGGACTGGGACGAGCCCGCCGAGGAGATCGTCGACGAGGCGCCGGAGGACCCAGGGGCGTCTCGCCGCTTCTGGTTCGAGCACGCGACGGGCTCCGGCAAGACGGTCGCCGCCCTTGGGTTCGTGGACGGGTCTCGCACCGGCGGGGTCCTGATCCTGACCCACCGGCGAAACCTGGTCGACCAGTTCATCGGCGAGATCTCCGCGCGCGGCTACAAGGACCGGCTCTCGCCCCCGCTCATGGATGGCTCCGACCATCCCTACGGCCCGGTCACGGTCGAGACCTACCAGTGGTTCGTCCGAAACGCCGACCGGATCTCGGACGCATACGCGATCGTGATCTGCGACGAAGCTCACACCGCGCTGGGCGAGAAGACGAGCGCCTGCATCCGCAACTGGCTCGGCCCCGTGTACATCGGCATGACCGCCACCGGCGCTCTGATCGCGCGCCACGTCGCCGACCTGTTCCCCACCCAGACCTCGCGCTTCGATCTGGCGCAGGCCGCCCGCAGAGGTGTGATCGCACCGCTTCGGTGCATCCGCATCCCGCCTGGGCCGGGGGTGCGAACGATCGCCAAGGTCCCGTTGCGGCGCGGCGAGGTCGATCAGGACTTCGACCAGGAGGAGCTCGCCAAGCTGCTCGACCAGGAGCCCTTCAACGTCGCCGTCGCCGACCTCTATCGGTCCCGCTTCCGGCGAACCCCCGGCGTCGTGTACACGGCCGGCGTCCAGCACGCGAAGAACGTCGCGGCGTCGTTTCGCGCTGCGGGGATCAACGCCCGGGCCGTATCGGGCGAGACGCCGAAGCGCGAGCTGGCCGAGACCCTCGCCGCGTTCGAGCGCGGCGCCGTCGACGTGCTCTGCAACGCGATGCTGCTCGCCGAGGGATGGAACTCTCCGCGCGCGACGATCTGCATGCACCTCGCGCCGACGGCGTCGCGGCGGATCTACCAGCAGCGGGTCGGCCGGGTCACGAGGCGGGCACCGGAGAAGGAGGCCGGGCTGGTGATCGACTTCGTCCACCCGGCGACGACCAGCGACGAGACGATCGTCACCCTGCACAGCCTGCTCGACCGCGA
>JBOGZB010000188.1:0-3497 GCA_050697175.1 Solirubrobacterales bacterium
GGCGCCGCGGCGCCCGGCTAGTCCGCGCCGAGTCCGCCACCGCCGGGCGTCTCGATCCGCAGGCGGTCGCCGGGCCGCAGCTCGCCGGCCGCCTTCGACGCCAACGGCTCACCGTTGATCAGGTTTCGGCCCGGCAGGCCGTCGGCGCCGCCGTCGCGCCCCCTCGGCGCGTGCCGGCGGCGCTCGGTGATCAGAGTGAACGCGATCGGCTCGAGCGCCTCGATCTCCCGCACGATCCCCTCGCCGCCGCGCCATCGCCCGGCGCCGCCGCTGCCGCGCCGGACGGACAGCTCGCGAACCCGAACCGGGAGCTCGGACTCGAGCGCCTCGATCGGGGTGTTGAGGGTGTTCGACATCGCGACGTGGACGGCGCTCGGCCCGTCGGCGTTCGGGCAGGCGCCCTGCCCGCCGCCCAGCGTCTCGTAGTAGGTCCAGCCCTGGCCGGCCAAGGTGAGGTTGTTCATCGTCCCCTGCCCCTGGGCCGGGGCGGCGACAGCCCGGGAGAGGGCGTCGATCACGAGATCGGCGACTCGGCTCGACGTCTCGACGTTTCCTGCCGCGACCGCGGCCGGCGGGCGGGCGTTGACGAGGCATCCCGGGGGCGCGATCACCTCGATCGGCCGAAACGCTCCGGCCGACGGGAGCGAGTCCGGGTCGACCAGTGAGCGAATCGCGAAGAAGGCGGCCGACTTGGTGACCGGGAGCGGGCAGTTCAGATTGCCGCTCACCTGTTGGGCTGTCCCGGTGAAGTCGAGGCTCAGACGCTCGCCGTCGATCCGGGCGATGACGCGCAGGCGGATGTCCGCCGGCGAGCCGTGGGCGTCGTCCTCGAGCACATCCTCGGCCTCGTGCTCGCCGTCCGGGAGCTCGGCCAGACGGGCGCGTGCTCGCCGCTCCGCGTAGTCGAGGATCTCCGCCATGCCCGCTTCGACCGTCGCGAGGCCCCGGCGGCTCGCCAGCTCGACCAGGCGGCGCTCGCCGCAGAGGTTGGCCGCCCGCTGGGCGCGAAGGTCGGCGAGCCGCTGGTGCGGGTTTCGCATCCGGGTCGCCAGCCGGACGAGGCCCGCGTCGTCGACCCGGGTTGGCGGGATCACGATCCCCTCCTCGTCGAGCACCGTCGAGTCGATCGGCATGCCGGCGGGGGCCGGCCCTCCGACGTCGGCGTGGTGGGCCCTGCTCGCCGCGAACCCGAGGAGCTCGCCGGAGTGGAATATCGGCGAGATCAGCGTGATGTCGGGGAGGTGGGTCCCGCCGCGATACGGGTCGTTGAGGATCCACAGGTCGCCCGGGCGCTGCTCGCGATCGAGCACCGCGGCGACCGCGTCGGGCATCGATCCGAGGTGGATCGGGATGTGCTCGGCCTGCATGACCAGCTCTCCCGAGGGGTCGAAGAGCGCCGTCGAGCAGTCGCGGCGCTCCTTGATGTTGGGCGAGTGGGCGGCGCGCACCAAGACGGCGCCCATCTCCTCGCAGATCGCCTGGAGGCCCCCGACCAGCACCTGAAGCGTGACCGGGTCGAGCGGGCTCACGAGGCGCGCTCCGCCACGATCGTGCCGTGGGCGTCGGTGCCGGCGCGCCAGCCGGGCGGGAGCACCAGGGTGGCCTCGGGGAGCTCGAAGATGCAGGGGCCCACCGCCTCGGTCCCGGCGGGCGGCTCGCCGACCAGCACCTCGGCGTCGAGCCAGCGGCCGTCGAACCGCGCTCGCCGCTGCGAGCGCTCGAGCCCCCCGGGCGGCGCGGCGCGGGGTTCCGGGCTCGGGCCTGGAACGATCAGCGCAAGCCGGACGTTGACCAGCTCGACCTCGCCATCGGGCTCGCTGTAGCCGTAGCGGCGTTCGTGTTCGACGGCGAAGCGCTCGGCGAGGTCGGCCGGGTCGGCATCCGGCGGGCCGGCGACCGCGAGCTCGAACGACTGCCCGCGGTAGCGCAGCTCGTAGGTCGCCTCCTCGGCCGCGCCCTCCATTCCTCGGTCGATCGATTCCCTGAGCGCCCCGACCTCGGCCGCGATCCGCCGCGCGGTTAGCTCGGTGCCGCTCAAGAGCACGGTGCGGGCGGTGTCGCGGCGGCGCTCGGACGCGATCAGCCCGAGCGCTGACAGGACGCCGCTCGCACGGGGACAGAGGATCCGGTCCATCTCGAGCTCGTCGGCGAGCGCCGCGGCGTGCATCGGGCCCGCTCCCCCGAACGGCATCAGCGCGAACTCTCGCGGGTCGATGCCGCGCTCGACGGTGACGACCCGAAGCGCCCTGATCATCTCCTGATCGGCGACCCTGACGATCCCCTCCGCGACTGCGAGCTCGTCGAGGCCGAGCACGTCGCCCAGCCTCTTCACGGCGGCGCCGGCCGCATCCCGGTCGAGCCTCAGGCCGCCGGCCAGAGTCGAATCCGGGTCGAGATAGCCGAGCAGCAGGTTGGCGTCCGTGACCGTCGGCTCGAGTCCCCCGCGCCCATAGCAGGCGGGCCCGGGGTCGCCGCCGGCGGACCTGGGCCCGACCCGCAGGGCGCCGCCCGAGTCGCGCCATCCGAGCGATCCGCCGCCCGCCCCGACCGTGTGGACGTCGACCATCGGGAGCTGGACCACCCGCCCGTCGATCTGGCGCGAATCGGTTCGCCGGACGCGCCCGCCCTCGACCACGCAGACGTCGCACGAGGTGCCGCCCATGTCGAAGCCGACCACGTTGCCGTTCCCCGACAGCTCGGCGAGCAGCGCGGCCCCGACCGCCCCGCCCGCCGGGCCCGAGAGGACGCTCCAGGCGCCGGCGCGGGCGGCTTCGGCCGCCGGGGCGAGGCCTCCGGAGGACTTCATGACCAGCGGCTCAGGCAGCGAGCGCGAGGAGGTCGCCTCGCCCAGCCGATCGAGGTAGCGGCCGAGCAGGGGAGAGAGGTAGGCGTCGATCACCGTGGTCGAGCAGCGCTCGTACTCTCGAAACTGCGGCAGCACCTCGTGCGACGGCGAGACGTGCACTTCCGGAAGCTCCGCCCGCAGCCGCTCCGCGATCGCCCGCTCGTGAGCCGGCTCGAGGTATGCGAACAGCAGGCACACGGCGACCGACTCGACGCCGCTTCGACGCACCTCGCGGGAGAGCCGGTCGAGCTCGCTCTCGGTGAGCGGCTCGATCACGCCCTGCGGGGCGACACGCTCGCGTGCCCCGATGCGGCGCTCGGCCGGTACCAGCGGGCTCGGTTTCGGCGCGCACAGCCGGTACAGGTGAGGGCGGTTCTGCCGGGCGACCTCGATCAGGTCGGTGAACCCCTCGGTCGCGATCAGCCCGGTGCGCGCACCCCGCTCCTCGAGCAGTGCGTTGGTCCCCACGGTCATCCCGTGGGCGAACACCTCGACCAGGCCTGGATCGCAGCCGGCCTTCTCGAGCGCGGCGTCGACGGCCGCCAGCACACCGCGCGACTGGTCGTCGGGCGTGGTCGGGGCCTTGGCGGTGTGAAGAGCGCTGCCGTCGAAGAGGACCGCGTCGGTGAAGGTCCCGCCGACGTCGACCCCG
>JBOGZB010000189.1:0-6542 GCA_050697175.1 Solirubrobacterales bacterium
CGCCTTCGGGGCGTGGCGCAGCCTGGTAGCGCGCACCGTTCGGGTCGGTGAGGTCCCCGGTTCAAATCCGGGCGCCCCGATTTCAGCCTGCGCGCCGGAGCGGTGCGCGGGCTCCCTGGGTGTTAGGCGAAGCCAACGACCGAGAGGAGAAGCGAATGCCCGAGCGAGACGGATACATACCCGGCGTTCCCTGCTGGATCGACACGAGCCAACCCGATCCCGAGGCGGCCGTCTCCTTCTACGCGGACCTGTTCGGATGGGAGTTCGAGAACGTGATGCCCCCGGGCTCCCCCGGCGAGTACTTCATCGCCCGGATCCGGGGAGGCGACGTGGCCGCCGTCGGGTCCCTGCCCGAGGCGGCGCCCCCGTTGGCGACGTGGAACACCTACATCTGGGTCGAGAGCGCAGACGAGACCGAAGCGTCGGTGCGCGATGCGGGCGGGAGCGTCGTCATGGAGCCGTTCGACGTCATGGACGCCGGCCGGATGGCTGTTTTCGCCGATCCCGAGGGGGCCGTGTTCTGCGCCTGGCAGGCGAAGGCCCACAAGGGCGCTCGGATCGTCAACGAGCACGGCTCGTTGAACTTCAACGGGCTGAGCACCCGCGACCCGAGCGCCGCCAAGCTCTTCTACCACGCGGTGTTCGGATGGGAGACGATCGACGTCGGCGGCGGCTCGGAGATGTGGACGCTGCCCGGCTACGGCGATCACCTCGAGCGCGACAACCCCGGCTTGCGCAAGCAGATGGCCGAGATGGGTGCGGTCGCCGGCTTCGAGGACGTGGTCGCGACGCTCAACTCGATCCCTGACGGCCAGGCCGACGTCCCCGCGCACTGGAGCGTGACCTTCGGCGTCGACGACGCCGACGCCGTCGCAACGAGGGCGGAGGAGTTGGGCGGCAGGGTGATCGCGCCGCCGTTCGACGCACCTTGGGTCCGGATGACCGTGCTCGCCGACCCGCAGGGGGCGACCTTCATCGCGAACAAGTTCGTGCTGGAGAACAAGGATCTCGCCACCCAGGCCGGATCGGCGGGCGCCTAGACCGCCCCGGCGGGGGCGCAGGCCGCGCCCCCGCCGCTCGCAGGCCGAGGGCGGCGGCGTGGTTACGCGTACGATTGCGCCGTGGAATCCGCGACGGAACGAACGGTCGCTCCGGATAACGAAGAGGCCACCGAGGCGTGGAGCGGGGTGCTGTTCGACCGCTTCGTCGAGTTCCGCCACTTGATGGTCGAAGGCCTCGCTCTGCACGGCGGGGCCGCCATGCGCCTTCATCCGCCGCGACCGGGTGACCGCGTACTGGACGTGGGGTGCGGGTTCGGGGACACAACCCAGGAGCTCGGCCGGCTGATCGGCCCTGACGCCGAGGCGATCGGGGTGGACGTCTCGAAGCCGTTCATCGAGGCCTCGATCGCGGACGCAAGGAAAGCCGCGGTCGAGAACGTGTCGTTCCTCGCCGGGGACGTGCAGATCATGGACCTCCCGGGCCCGTTCGACTACGTGTTCTCCCGCATGGGGGTGATGTTCTTCGCCAATCCGGTCGCGGCGTGGCGGAACATCCGCGAGGCGATGTCCCCCGGAGGGCGCCTCTGCGCCGTCGTGTGGCGGCGAAAGCTCGACAACCCCTGGCTTCACCAGGCCGAGCAGGTCGTGGACCGCTACCTCGAAGAGCCCGAGGAGACCGATGAGCCCACCTGCGGCCCGGGCCCCTTTGCGATGGCCAACGCGGACACGGTCACCGAGCAGCTTCGGATCGCCGGCTTCGAGCTGCCGACGTTGACGCGCTGCGACCTGCCGATCAAGCTCGGCGACGACCTCGATCAGGCCGTGGACCTGAACATGGCGCTCGGTCCCGCAGCGGAGCTGATCCGCCTCGCCGGCGAGGATGCCGAGCGGATCCGCCCCACGCTGCAGCGGGAGATCCGCGAGGCACTGGAGGTCTTTCAGGAGGCCGACGCCGTGCGCGGGCCGGCCTCAACCTGGATCATCGCGGCCACCGCTCCGTAGCCGACGACCGCGGCCGGGGGAAGCCGTCTTGAGGCCTCCGTAGCCTCGGGCGCGCCGATGGCGGAGATGATGCACGGACTCGGGGCCCGCGAGCGCAAGCGGATCGCCGAGCTCCGCGAGAACAGCACCTTCTTCTGGACTGACGTGTCGCTCGCGGAAACGTCGAGCGAGCAGCTCGGACCGACGTTCGAGATCCCTGCGGCGGCTCTGGGGCCGTTGGCCGACTTCTCGCCGAAGACGCCGCCCTCGCGCAAGTTCCACGTCGACGGCAAGCGGGTCGTGTTCACGTTCGGTTGCTTTCTCGAAGGCGCGGAGGAGGGGGCGCGTCTCACCCCGATCGAGGTCCACGTCGTGGTCAGCGGCGACTACCTCCTCACGGTGCACGAGGAGCAGCTGTCCCTGCCCGAGCTGCTCGACCCGGCCCTGCCGGAGGGGCGCAGCGAGCAGTACATCGTCTACGCGATCCTCGACGCGATGGTGGCGACCGGATTCGACGCCCTGAACGAAGCCGAGGTCGCCCTGGAGGGCCTTCAGCTGATGTCGACCGACCTGCGGGCCGCGAGGGTTCGGATGGCGACGCTTCGAGCGATCAACTCCCGGCTGGCGGGGATGCGCCGGCGGGTCGGCCCCCAGCGCGGCATCTTCGAGCGGATCAGCGAGGAGGTCGGCCGGGTCGAGGGCCTCGAGCCCGACAACGAGCGCTACTTCGAGCGCATCTACGGCCAGCTCAATCGGCTCGTCGAGGCGATCGACGCGGCCGCGGACGGGATGGCCAAGCTGATCGATCTGCGCCTCAACGAGACGATCTACTGGCTGACCGTCGTGGCGACGATCTTCCTTCCGCTCACCTTCGTGACCGGCTTCTTCGGCATGAACTTCGCCTGGATGGTCCAGCGGATCGACACCGGGCTCGCGTTCATCGCGCTCGGGATCGGCGCTCCGGTGCTCGGCGCGGCGCTGACGTTGCTGCTGGTCAGGCACCGGGGCACCCCGGTCGAGCCCGATCGGCAGATCCCGGTCCCCCGGGTGCGCGGAATCGCCCCGCCGCGCCCGAGCCGCTAGGCCGCGAAACGCTCGGCGGCCCTGGCGGGCGCCTTGGCCGCCTCGACCTCGCGGTCCTTGGGCGGCGCCGACGTCACCAGTCGGTCCAGCAGGCTCGCCGAGATCAGCGCAACGGCGTCGACGGCCTCCTCGAACGCCTCCGCGTTGGCCCGCGAGGGCTTGGTGAAGCCGCTGATCTTGCGGACGTATTGCAGCGCGGCTGCGCGAACCTCATCGTCGCCGGCCGGCGGCTCGTAGTTGTAGAGGGTGCGGATGTTTCTGCACATGACTCGATCCTAGACGGAGCGATGAGTCGCGGTTCGGTCGGCGCGTCTCGGCGGCCGCCCCCGCTCTGCGCCGGGAGCGCGAGGTGCGGCCGCCGGGGATAATGGACGCGATGACCGTGCCGAGGCCATCGATCCGGGCCGTGATCGTGTCGGTCGCGCTCGCCGCCGGAGCGTTGACGATCGCGGCGAGCGCCCCGGCGAGCGTCACCGGCGTATGCGGCGGCAAGTGCCTCGTCGATCGTGCAGCCCCCCAGGGCCCCCTGTCCAACGCCGGCCGCTGGATCACCGACGCGCGAGGCCGGGTGGTCATCCTGCACGGCCTCAACATGGTCTACAAGCGACCGCCCTATCGCCCAGGGGCGGTGGGCTTCGGAGCCGACGACGCGGCGTTCCTGCGCAGGAACGGGTTCGACAGCGTGCGCCTCGGGATGATCTACAAGGCGGTCGAGCCGAGCCCGGGCAGCTACGACGCCACCTACATCAATCGGATCCACTCGACCCAGCGGATGCTGGCCTCGCACGGGATCTTCTCGCTGCTCGACTTCCACCAGGACCTCTACAGCGAGAGGTACGGCGGCGAGGGATTCCCCGACTGGGCGGTGCTCGACGACGGCCTTCCGGCCGAGCCGCTGTCCGGCTTTCCGGGCAGCTACCTGACCAGCCCCGGCCTCAACCGGGCGTTCGACAACCTCTGGGCGAATCGCGACGCGCCCGGCGGCATCCCGATCCAGAGCCGCTACGCAGCCGCCTGGGCGAGGATCGCGCGGAGCTTCAAGGGCGAGCGCGGGGTGGCCGGGTACGACCTCTTCAACGAACCCTGGCCCGGCAGCGATTTGAGCACCTGCCTGTCCACCGCCGGCTGCCCCACCTTCGACACCGCGAAGCTCGCCCCCTTCTACCGGCGGGTGATCGCCCGGATCCGAGGCATCGAGCGGCGTCACCTGATCTTCTACGAGCCAAACGTCCTGTTCAACTTCGACGCGAACACCAGCCTCCCCGACCTCGGCTTCAAGCGGCTGGTGTTCGGGTTCCACGACTACTGCCTGGTCGGCCTGATCAAGGGCGTGCCGTCCGGGTGCCCCGCGGCGGACCAGCAGGTCTTCGACAACGCCGATTCGCACGCGAAGCGAACCGGCGACGCGCTTGATCTGTCCGAGTTCGGGGCGACCGACGACGTAGCGACGCTTCAGCGGCTCGCGGGCTACTCGGATCGGCACATGGTCTCGTGGCAGGAGTGGCACTACTGCGGCTGCGACGACCCGACGACGAGCGGTCCCGGCGACACGCAGGCCCTGGTCAAGGACCCGAGCAGGCGGCCCCGCGGGGCTAACGTCTTCCACGACAAGCTGAAGGCGCTCGCCCGCGCCTATCCCCAGGCGATCGCCGGCACCCCGGTCCGCTACTCGTTCGACCCGGCCACTCGACGCTTCGACCTCGTCTACACGCGCGACCGGGTGAGCGGCAAGGGGAGCTTCCGGCAAGGCGTCTCCACGGTCTTCCTGCCGCGGATCCAGTATCCGCGGGGCTATGTCGTGAAGGTGACGGGTGGGTCCGCAGTGCGCGGGCCGAGTGGGAGGCGCCTGTTCGTTCGCCCGGATCTGGGCTCCGGTCAGGTCCACGTCACGGTGACCCCGGCGCCGTGAGGGCTCGGATGGCGATCGGCGGGCCGAGCGCCCCGATTCGATGAGGGTCCTGGTCGCCGGTGCGAGCGGAGTGATCGGCGACCCGCTCGTCCGCCGCCTCGCCGAGGCCGGTCACGAGGTGGTCGGAACGACCCGGTCCGATGCGCGAGCCGCGGCCGTGCGCGCTGCCGGGGCGGAGCCGATCGTCGTCGACGTCTTCGATCGGGACGCGCTGGTCAGGGCAGTGGGCGCCGCCAAGCCCGAGGTGGTGGTCAACGAGCTGACCAGCCTCCCTCGCGACTACGACCCCCGCAAGATGGACGACAGCTTCTACGGGCCCACCAACCGGGTTCGCTCGGAGGGCGGAGGAAACCTGCTCGAGGCCGCCAGATCGGCGGGGGCGAGGCGGTTCGTGACCCAGAGCATCGCCTTCCTCTATGCGCCCGAGGGCCCGATGGTCAAGGATGAGTCAGCCCGCCCGTGGACCGACGCCCCGGGTCCGTTCGGCAATGCGGTGCGGACGATGGTCGGGCACGAGGGCGCCGCTCTCGAGGCCGCGGGCCTCGAGAGCCTGGTCCTGCGGTACGGATGGCTCTACGGGCCAGGGACCTACTACGCACGGGACGGGGCGATCGCCGATCAGGTGCGGAAGCGACGCTTTCCGGTGATCGGCGGCAGCGACGGTCTGTTCTCGTACCTGCATGTCGACGACGCCGCCGGCGCCACCGTGGCGGCGTGTGAGGGCGGCGCCCAGGGGATCTACAACGTCGTCGACGACGATCCGGCGGCGATCCCCGATTGGCTGCCCGCCTACGCCGCCGCCCTGGGCGCCAAGCGTCCCCTGCGCGTGCCCGGCTGGCTGGGCCGCCTGCTGGGCGGCACCGCGGCGAAGATGACGGTCGGTCTTCGAGGGGCCTCGAACGCGAAGGTCAAGCACGAGCTCGGCTGGGAGCCGCGCCATCCGAGCTGGCGCGAGGGGTTCGTGGCGGCGCTCGGTTAGGACGCGACGCTAGATTTCAAGCCGAACGATCACCGGCGACGAAGGAGAGGCGATGGCTTACTCGGTACCGGACCTGCCGTACGACTACGCGGCCCTGGAGCCCCACATCGACGAGGCGACGATGCGGGTCCACCACGACAAGCACCATCAGGCCTACGTGGACAAGGCCAACGCGGCGCTCGAGGGCACCGAATGGGCTGACGCCGAGGTCGCCGAGGTGCTGAAGAGCCTCGACCGGCTTCCCGACGACATCCGCACGGCGGTTCGCAACAACGCCGGCGGCCACGCCAACCACAGCTTCTTCTGGCAGAGCATGAGCCCGGACGGCGGCGGCGACCCCGACGGCGATATCGCCGCCGCGATCGACGAGGCCTTCGGGTCACTGGACTCGTTCAAGGATCAGTTCAAGGCCGCCGGCGTGGGGCGATTCGGGTCGGGCTGGTCCTGGCTCGTTCACGACGGATCCGGGCTCGCCGTGGTCTCGACCGCGAACCAGGACTCGCCGGTCTCAGACGGGCAGACTCCGCTGCTCGGGATCGACGTCTGGGAGCACGCCTACTACCTGAAGTACCAGAACAAGCGCCCCGAC
>JBOGZB010000190.1:0-3667 GCA_050697175.1 Solirubrobacterales bacterium
GAGATCCTCTCGACCCTCGAGGTCAACCTGGAGAAGTTCCTCGCCGCGGTGCGCCGCGGCCGCGACCGACTCGCCGGACGCGAAGAGGAGCCGGCCGAGGTCGGCTAGCCCTCCTCGCCGGCCCCCGGTCGTGCGTCACCGCCTATAAGGTCGCGCCATGCCGAGCGCCGAGCCGCCGCAGCGGATTCGACGGGCGTCGATCGACGACGTCCCGGAGCTCGCCGACGCGCTCGCGCGGGCCTTCCACGACGACCCCGGGTTCGGCCACCTGCTGCCCGACCCGAGCGACCGCACCGATCGGCTGAGGATCTTCTTCGAGACGGAGCTCCGTGAGACGGGCATCCCGCTCGGACTCACCTGGACGACCGACGACCTGGCGGGCGGCGCGATCTGGATGCCTCCCGACAGGTGGCGGGTGCCCGTGACGACGACGATGCGCGAGCTGAGGCCGATGACCCGGGTCTTCGGTCGCCGCCTCCCGCTCGCCCTTCGATCGCGGCTTCGGATGGAGGCCAGGCACCCGGGAAAGCCGCCGCACGGCTACCTGGTGATGATGGGGGTCGCCCCGGAGCGGCAGGGTCGCGGGCTCGGAACGGCGCTGCTCGAGCCCGGCCTGGGCTCGCTGGACACAGACCGCGTGCCGGCCTATCTCGAGGCGAGCAGCACGAGGAGCCGAGAGCTCTACCGGCGAAACGGCTTCGAGGTCACCGGAGGACTCGACCTGCCGAGTGGCGGGCCGCCCCTCTGGCTGATGTGGCGCGAGCCGGGGTAGGCTCGGCTCAGAAAGCAAGCGGAAGGGGCGGCTGATGGCTGAGCGGTGGTTTTCGGACGAGGAGCTGGGCGAGATGTCGCGGCCGACGATGCAGCGAGCGATCGAGGCGATCCAGCGCGGCGACGCCGAGGACGCGGCCCGGCTCTGCGAGGAGATGAAGCACGAGTCCCAGTTCATGCACGACCTGCTGGTGGACGGGATCGCCGGCCTGATCTCCTTCGTCAAGGAGCGGCTCGGCGACCAGGGCGTCGAGGAGGCGTGGGAATGGAGCCTGGAGCGAAGCTGGCGGCGGCCGGTCGAGACGATCGCCGGATCCGATCGCCGCGAGACCGCCAAGGCGCTGGCCGCCACCTGGCGGGCGCACTCGACCAGCGGCGTCGGTCCGGCGCCCGGAGCGTTCGAGATCGAAGAGGACGATGAGAAGCTCACCTTCACGATGAACCCATGCGGATCGGGGCAGCGTCTGTGGCGCCTGGGGCGCTACGGCGAAGGGGGCTGGGGCGTCACCGACGAGGCTCACGACTGGACATACGGCCGCCCGGGCTTCCCGCTCTACTGCACCCACTGCGCGTTCATGAACGAGGCGCTGCCGATTCGCTGGATCGGATACCCGGTTTATCCGTCGGACCCGCCGGCCGACTTCGACCACGATCCCTGTGTCTGGTACTGGTACAAGGACGCCGCCGACATTCCCCAACGGCACTTCGATCGCTACGGGTCGGAGCGGTCGGATGGGGGCTGAGGGGCCGGACGACGGCGCGATCCGCGAAGCGCTCGCTGAGGCCACCGGAAGCGACCCCGGCCCGGTTCGAATCCGACCGATTCCGGGCGGCGCATCGCGCCAGACCTTCATGGTCGAGGCGCCCGCCGACAGGTGGGTGCTGCGGCGCGATCCGCCGGGGGCGCAGTCGTTCGTTGGGCTCGAGGTCGAGTTCGGGGTCGCTCGAGCGGCGCTGAGGGCCGGCGTCCCGGTGCCGGCGCCGCTTCACTTCGAGGCCGAGGGCGGGCGCTTCGGCAGCGCCGGGTACCTGATGGACCATGTCGAGGGCACCTCCGTGGGGCCGCGGATCCTGCATCGCGATCGCTACGCGGCCGCTCGCGGGAGGCTCGTCGCCGAACTGGCCGCGGCGCTGGCCCGCATCCATTCGATCGATGACGAGGGCGTTGCGGGGATTCCGCGCTCCGGCGCCGACCCGGCACTTGCGGCCTGTGAGCTGTGGGAGTCCGAGCTGGACCGGGTCGGCGAGCCGCTGCCGGCGGTCGAGGTCGGCCTGCGCTGGCTGCGGCTCAACCGCCCATCGCCGGTCGATCGCCCGACGCTGGTCCACGGCGACTTTCGGCTCGGCAACCTGATCGTCGACGATGACGGCCTGGCGGCGGTGATCGACTGGGAGCTCTGCCACGCCGGAGATCCGGGCGAGGACGTCGGCTGGCTGTGCGTTCGCTCGTGGCGATTCGGCAACGACGATCGTCCGATGGCCGGGCTCGGGGCTCGGGCCGAGTTCATCGACGCCTACGCGGCGGCGGGAGGCGGGCGGCTGGATCCCGGGCGTCTCGTGTGGTGGGAGGCGCTCGGCAACGTCAAGTGGGCGGTGATCTGCGCCCGTCAGGCTCAAGACCACCTGACGGGCCGTCGCCGAGACCACGAGCTGGCCTCGCTCGGCCGGCGGATCTGCGAGCCGGAGTGGGACCTGCTGGAGGCCCTGTGATGACCCAGGACCGGCCGGACGCCCCCGAGCTGCTCGACGCGCTGGCCGCGTTCCTGTACGACGACGTCCGCGAGTGGGCGCCGCGCGAGGAGCGCTTTCAGGTCCTGGTCGCGGCGAACCTGTGCGCGATCCTCGGCCGGGAGCTGCGCGCCGGCGACGAGCCGCTTCGGGCGGACCTGGCGCTGCTGAGCGAGCTGCTCGGAGCCGATCTCGCCGCCGCGGCGCAAGGCGGCGCGGAGCTTCGCGACGCGGTGCGCGAGGCGGAGGCGGAGCTCGCCCGACGGCTGCGCGCCGGGGAGCTGGACGGCGACCTCGGCGCCGTCGCCTCCGGTCTGCGGGAGTACGTCCGTCGCAAGCTCGAGGTCGCCCGCCCGGACTACGCCGGTTGAGGGTCTCCGGCGCCCTCAGCGCGGCTCGCGGGTCAGCGAGAGCGTGTTCAGCGAACCGCCGCCGTCGATCGCGATCGCCTCGCCGGTGATGTAGCCGGCCTCCTCGGAGGCGAGGAAGGCGACCAGGGCGGCGACCTCGCCGGGCTCGGCCATCCGGCCGGTGGGCTGCGACTCCAGAAGCCGGTCGACGATCTCGGCGGGCATCCCCTTGACCCGCTCTGTTGCGACCATTCCGGGGAGGACGGCGTTGGCGGTGATCGCACGCCGCGCGTTCTCGGCGGCCAGGGTCTTCACCATCCCGATCAGCCCGGCCTTCGAGGCCGAGTAGGCCACTTGCCCCGGAAGGCCGCTTCGCGCCGCGCCGCTCGAGATCACGACGATCCGCCCCCAGCTTCGCTCCCGCATGCCCGCGAGGCAGGCCTGCACGACGCGGAAGGCGCCGGTCAGATTGACCTCGATGTCGCCGTTCCACTGCTCGGCGGTCATCCGATGCGCCGGGGCGATCGTGTCGACGATCGCGGCGTTCGAGACGCAGACGTCGACCTCGCCGAGATCCGGCAGCGGATCGTGTGCCAGGTCCACGGTGTGATCGCAGCCGGTCGCGCGATCGAGCGTCGTGACGTCGAGGCCGTCGCGCCGAAGCCGCGCCGCGATCGCCGCGCCGATCCCGCCCGCGGCCCCGGTGACGAGCGCCCTCCTCACAGTCCCGTCTCGTGTGCTCCGGCGCGCCCGGCGTCGGACTTCTCGTAGAAGCGGCCGAGCAGCGCCTTGGTCTCCTCGGGATCGGCGCACGTGTA
>JBOGZB010000191.1:0-3831 GCA_050697175.1 Solirubrobacterales bacterium
CTCGAGGGCTTCGGCCCCTCGTTCGCCGAGGAGCTCGAGGAGCTCGCTCAGGAGATCGAGACCTCCGACGGCGACTCCTCCGAGTAGCCGCCGCCGGTTCTGACGTCTAAGGCCGCGTTCCGCCGAGGGGGGGCGGCGGTTCCGAGGGAGCTGGTTAGGGGCTGTTTCCTCGAATGAGGTCGCGATCCCACGAGGCTGGTTGGGGGCGAGTCCCCGCGAGCTCTCGATCGGGTGGACAGCGAAACGAGGCCCAACCTCGGCCCAATTCTGCCGTCAACCCTTCACGCGTCGGGGCGCAACGGGCCGCTGAAGGGTTGACCGTTCTATGGGCGGTCAATCCTTCGCGCACGGTCGGATGTCCCACGCTCGAAGGGTTGACGGCAAGGCCTGGCCGGCCGCGCTTTACGGGCTCGCGGGGCGCCAGCACGGTGTCGTCGCCCGGGCACAGCTGCTGAAAGCCGGCCTCAGCCCTGAGGCGATCGACAATCGCGTCAGGGACGGCTGGCTCAGATCCGTGCACCGTGGTGTCTATGGGGTGGGGCCGATCGCGGCGCCCGGCGCCGCCGAGATGGCCGCCGTGCTGGCCTGCGGCGAAGAGGCAGTCCTCAGCCACCGAAGCGCGGCGGGGCTGTGGCAACTGCTCGCTCACCCAGCCGCTGACC
The DNA here is from genome assembly GCA_050697175.1 of Solirubrobacterales bacterium. Classification (GTDB taxonomy): domain Bacteria; phylum Actinomycetota; class Thermoleophilia; order Solirubrobacterales; family 70-9; genus AC-56. The sequence goes on from JBOGZB010000191.1 coordinate 663, forward strand.
GACCGCTGGAGGTGACCGTTCCCGCTCGGCACGCAAGGAGACGGCCCGGCGTTCGCGTTCATCGCACCCGCGGTATGTCGCCCGACGAAGCGACCACGCTCAAGGGCATCCCGATCACGACGCCGGCCCGGACCGTCCTCGACCTGGCGGCCAACGTCCAGCTGCGTGACCTCGAGCAGGCCCTGGCTCAGGTCCAAAGAAGGCGACTTGCGAGCCGCAGCAGGCTGGTCGTTCTGCTGGCCCGACACCCCCGGCGCCCGGGCGCGGCCGTACTGCGGACCCTGCTCGAGCGCGAGGGACGACCCGCGCTGACCCGCTCGCGGGCCGAGGAGCGGCTACTCAGACTGCTTCGGAGGGCCGAGCTCGCCGCCCCGGACATCAACGGGCGGATCGGGCCCTACGAGGTGGATTTCGTCTGGCGTGCAGCGGGCCTCGTGGTCGAGGTCGACGGATTCGACTTCCACGGTGACCGCGCCGCGTTCGAGGCGGATCGGCGTCGCGACGCCGAGCTCGTCGCCCGCGGCTTCAAGGTGATCAGGGTCACCTGGCGGCAGATCGTCGACGAGCCGGAGGCCACGCTCGTCCGCATCGGACAAGCCCTGGCGCGGCTGCCCGACGGGCTCGGCTAGACGTTCTCGGTCTCGCTCGGCTCGACGGAGCCCCGAGCATGAGCAGAGGCGGCGCGGGCCGGGGCCGGAGGGGTCAGAACCCGCAGGCGCCCCCCGGGCGGGCAATTGGGAAGCGGCACCGAGTCGGGGGCGTGGGGCCCTCGACGGGGTCCCCGAGGTCGGCGGGGGTCCGGGCGGCGGCGGCGCAGGTCGCTGTCCTCGGTCGCCGGAGGTGCGTCCTCGGTCTCGGGCGTCTGGTGGATCGCCCACCAGACCAGGTAGAGCAGTCCGGCGATCGGGATCTTCAGGATCACCGCCAGAAAGAAGATGGGCCAGAACCCCTCCACCATGTACCTACCTAGTTCGCGCCGGGCAAGATCTCGGCCTCCTGTTCGCAGCCTCGCGCGTCAGGCAGTGTAACCCGCGCGCGCCCAGCTCAACAGGGCCTCCACCTGCGCGTCGGTCAGGCCGACGTGCGGCTCGGTTGGAACCAGCAGGGTGGGGGCGGCCCGCATCGCCGCCCAGTCCTCGCAGCTCGCATCGAGGCAGTCGTCGACCCACGCGAGCGGTCGATCCCGAGCGTAGGCCTCGATCGGCCCGATCTTCCAGTGCGCGGAGCCGAAGGTGGCTGCGCCGTCGAAGGTGAGGACCGGGAGCCGCTCCGGCATCCCGAGGATCTCCGGGAGCCGGTCGTTGGCTCGATCCTCCCACCCCGTCGCCCAGACGATCTCGTATGCCTCGCCGAGAGTGCGCAGCCTCCCGCCGACCTCGTCCGGGATGCAGTGCGCCATCCCGTCGATCAGGTGAAACCGTCCTGGGACCTCCTCGAGCGGTCCGTCGAAGCCGAACAGGCTGATCACGCCGTCGACGTCCAGCGCGAGTATCGGGCGTTCGGTCGCTGCGATGCCTCCAGCCTAGCGAGGCCGATCGCTAAGATCCCGCGTCCGTGCCGACCACCAGCCAGCTGATTCGCAGGGGCCGCAAGCGCCCGTTGAAGAAGGTCACGACCCCCGGGCTCAAGTCCGGGCAGGGTCGCAAGCGCCGAATCTCCGCCCCCCAGAGGCGCGGAGTATGCACCCGCGTCTACACGACCACGCCGAAGAAGCCCAACTCGGCGCTCCGCAAGGTGGCGCGGGTGAGGCTGACCAACGGCATGGAGGTCACCTGCTACATCCCCGGCGAGGGACACAACCTCCAGGAGCACTCGGTGGTCTTGGTTCGCGGGGGCCGCGTCAAGGATCTTCCTGGCGTGCGCTACAAGGTCGTGCGGGGGACCCTGGATGCCTCCGGCGTCTCCGATCGCAGGCAGTCGCGCTCGCAGTACGGCGTCAAGAGATGATCTCGGCGAACGCCGGCCGCCCAGCCGCGCCCCGACGCGAAGCGCAGGACACGCCGGGATCCGGTCGCTGATGCCACGCCGAGCGCGCGCGTCCATCCGCCCGGTCGAGCCCGATGCCATGCATCGAAGCCGGCTCGTCCAGCAGGTGATCAACAAAGTGATGAGCGACGGCAAGAAGTCGACCGCCGAGCAGATCGTCTACGACGCGCTGGCCGTGGTCGGCGAGCGCACCAGCAATCCGCCAGTCGAGGTGCTCGACGAGGCGGTCAAGGAGCTGACCCCGGTGCTCGAGGTCCGCTCGCGGCGAGTCGGCGGCGCCACCTACCAGGTGCCGGTCGAGGTTCCCGCTCGACGGGCCCGCACGCTCGCCGTTCGCTGGCTGGTCCAGTTCGCCCGGGCGAGGCGCGAGAAGTCGATGGCCGAGCGTCTTGCGAACGAGATCCAGGACGCGACGCGCCAGCAGGGCGGCGCCTGGAAGCGCAAGGACGACATCTACCGGATGGCGCAGGCGAACAAGGCGTTCGCCCACTACCGCTGGTAGACCGGCCGGCTCGAGTCCGCACCTTGAACGGTCCGCCCCACGGGGCTGGCGGCGGCTAGCTCGGGGATCCCTCGGTCTTCGCGGTCGGCGGCTTGGGCCTGCGACCGGGTCGGAGTGCTCTCAGCTGATCGGAGCTCAGGGTGGCGAGGGCCACCCCGGTCAGGGTGAGCGCCAGGCCACCGACCAGCTCGAGCCAGAAGCCCGCCTGGGGGAGGGCCTTTGCCTCGGCGCCCACGCTGATCGCGTTGCAGGCGCTCGAGATGTTGCCGACCGCGTTGGCCTTCGGGAGGTCGACGATCACGAAGATCAGCAGCGTCATGACGCCCGCGACGGCGACCGCGACGGCGGCCGGGCGGGACCCGGTGAAGACCGCGACGAGCATCGCGACGATGGCGAAGGCCGCAATCACCGCGACGGCATCGTGATGGCGCTCCGCAGCCCCGATCGCGCACAGTGGCGCTCCTCCCGGCGCCGGCTGAGCGACGAGCTGGAACGTGGTCATGAGCTCTGAGGCCGCCAGGACCAGGGCCGAGGCGAGGCAGGCAAACGGCAGGACCCGCTCGGGCCCCGCGCGCCTCGGCTCGAAGGTTTGATCCGGGCTCACGACGCCGTTCCCTTGGCTCCCACGACGCTCGCGCGCCGGCGACGCGATTCGGCCGCTCGCGCTCGGCGCCGCGACCG
>JBOGZB010000192.1:0-16800 GCA_050697175.1 Solirubrobacterales bacterium
GCATCGGCTTCACCTGGGAGCACGACATCCACTTCTTCCTGAAGCGCGCCCGGGTCAGCGCCCAGCTCCTGGGCACCTCCCGCCAGCATCGGGAGCGGGTGGCCTCGCTGGCGGGCTTGGGCTAGCGACTACGGCTTGCCGCCACGCAACAGGCCCCAAACCCGCCGAAAACGAAGCCGGAGGCAAAGGCTCGCCGGCGGAGTCATCCCCGCACACTGAGGAAGAGCCCGTGTCGGCCTCGATCAGGGCTCGAATCTCGCCAGGTACGGGCGCGAGGGCGAGGTCGCGAAGCCGGTGAAGTCGCCGCCTGCCCAAACCGATCCATCGGGTCCGTGTGCGAGAGCGGACGGACCCCGGTCGGGTCCCGGGTCCCATTCATCCGCCGTGCCCGTGGCGCGATCCAACCCGGCGAGCCGGTTGCGCGGCTGTCCGCCGATCTGGTCGAAGATGCCGCTCGCATATACGGTCTGGCCGGAAACCAGGAGCTCGTAGACCCTCGCCCCCACGTCCGCGTCCGGGAACTCCGGATGGGGATTCCAGCTCGTCGTTGCGCCGGTGGCCGAATCGACGGCGGCAATGCTGATGCGCGGGGCGCCTCCCATCCGGTTGAAGTATCCGCCTGCGTAGATGGTCGAGCCCGCGACTCGGATGGAGGCGACGTAGGGCGGATGGTGGATGTCGAAATACGGCGGATGCCCGGTGAACACGCCGTCCGGGTGGGGGTTCCAGGGGGTCGCGTCGCCTGTCGTCGCGTTCAGCGCGGCGATCAGGTGACGATTCTTCCCTCCGACGTGGTCGAAGTATCCGCCGACGTAGACCGTCGACCCCGACACGCGGAGGTCGAAGATCTGCGGGGTGGGGAAGGCATCGGTCGAGTCGATTGTCGGATCGGGTTTCCACGCTGTCGCGGCCCCCGTGGATCGGCTCAGGGCAGCGAGATAGGGGCGCGCCTTGCCGCCGATCGACCCGAACTGGCCGCCCACGTAGATGCGAGTCCCCGAAGCGGCGAGCGCCGAGACCCCCACTCCATTCGGCCCTCTGGTCGGTTTCGGGTTCCATCGGGTGGCACCGCCATCGCTCGGCCGGAGTGCGGCCAGGATCCTGCGGTCCCTCCCGCCGATCGAGGTGAACAAGCCGCTCGCATAGATCGCCGACGGGGTCGGCGCGATGCGGTAGACGGGGCCGTTGGCTCCCGGGTTCCATCCCTTCAGGGCGCCTGTCTCCGGGTTCAGGGCGGCGATGTGCTTGCGGGTCGTGCCATCGATCTGCGTGAACCCTCCCCCGATGTAGATCGCGTGCGGTGTGGGGGCGATAGCCCAGACCGGCCCATTCGGCTCGACCCCCGTGGTCGGCGTCGAGTCGAGCGCCAGGGCCGGGGAGCTCAGCAGGGCGAAGACCGCGCAGCCCACGGCGGGCGCAGCTGACCGGGTGACTCGTCCATCGAGACCGACCCTCGCAATCGACGCCGCCCCCGAAGCCAGGCGGTGAAGGAGGCTGGAAACGAAACGACCGAGCATCGGCAAGCCTCGGACGAAGCTACCCCACTCGGATGTGTGCGTCAACCGTCGAGGACCCGGTTCGTGCGGCGTCAGGTCGCCGCTGTCAGTCGGGGAGGATCCGCATGTCCGAGGCGAGCTTGGTCTCGCCGCGAAGCTGGTACTCGACGTCGACCGTCTCGTGCTTTCGGTAGGTGCCGAACAGGCCGAGGAGCATCGCAAGGTAGCGCGCACCCCCGACCTTCTCCTTGATGATCTGCCGCGCGAACACGAGCTCGTCCCGGCGCAGCTCGTAGTCGGCGCCCTCATGCTGGACGACCCCGTTCAGGTAGACCGCGATCGGAGGCTCGGCGCCCGCCGGCAGTCGGACCCGCCGCCCGGCCGCGACGCTGCCCTTCGGGATCTCGGCCTCGCCGCTCACCCGAGCGCCTCGCGAACCGCCTCGAAGGCGGTCTCCCCTTCGCTCGGCTCGAGTGGTCGCTTTCGAACCACCCCCGCGTAGGGGACGAGCGTGCCGTCGCCCATCACGTCGATCCCGACCTCGCGCCCCCGCAGCGGCCCACCGGTCGAGATCTCGACCCGCGCGTGAACCCGCTGGCCCGGCTCGTAGTCGCGCAGCGCGTTCATCCCGTCGAGCGGCCCCTCGGCGCGGACCTCGCGAACCCGCCTCTGAAGGGCGGCGACGGCGTCATCGGGATCACGGAAGGTCTGATGCTCGACCGAGGGGCCGTGCCTGACCGTGAGCCGATAGCGCGAGCGCCCCAGAATGAGACCTAGGCGCCGCGGCGCTGGCGCTTCGGACGGCGGGCGGGGGGGCCGGTGATCTTCTCGGGGCCCTCGCGATCGTCGATCACGACGTACTCGCGCTCGCGCTCGCCGACGTAGATCTGGCGGGGCCGGGCGATCTTCTGCTCGGAGTCGTCGTTCATCTCCATCCACTGCGAGACCCACCCCGAGGTGCGCGGGATGGCGAAGATGACCGTGAACATCCCGGTCGGGATCTGGAGCGCTTCGTAGATGATTCCCGAGTAGTAGTCGACGTTCGGATAGAGCTTCCGCGAGGTGAAGAAGTCATCGTCGAGCGCCCGCTTCTCGAGCTCGCGGGCGATCTCGACCAGGGGGTTGTACTCGGTGGCCTCGAAGACCTCGTCCATGTGCTGCTCGATGATCCGCGCCCGGGGGTCGTAGTTCTTGTAGACGCGGTGGCCGAATCCCATCAGCCGCTCCTCGCGCTTCTTGACCCCCTCCAGGAACTCGGGCACGTTCTCCACCGACTCGATCCGGCGCAGCATCCGCAGCACCGCCTCGTTAGCCCCACCGTGGAGCGGCCCGTAGAGGGCCGCCACGCCGGCAGCGACCGCCGAGTAGGGATCGACCTGCGAGGAGCCGACGCCGCGCACGGCATTCGTCGAGCAGTTCTGCTCGTGATCGGCGTGAAGCATGAACAGCACGTCGAGCGCCCGCTCGAGGCGCGGATCGGGCTCGTACTTGGCCTCTGTCTTCTTGAACATCATCGCGAGGAAGTTGCCCGCGTAACTCAGGTCGTTGTCCGGATAGACATACGGGAGGCCCATGTTGTGGCGGTAGGCGAACGCGGCCAGGGTCGGAACCTTGGCGATCAGCCGGACCGCCGCCATGTAGCGCTCCTCGGGGTCGTCGATGTGCTTGGCGTCCGGGTAGAAGGTCGAGAGCGCGCCGACTCCCGACAGCAGCATCCCCATCGGGTGGGCGTCGTAGCGGAAGGTCTCGAACAGGTTCTTGATGTCCTCGTGGACGAAGGTGTGGTGGGTGACGTCGAACGTCCATCGCTCGAGCTGGGGCCCGGTCGGCAGCTCGCCGAAGACCAGCAGGTAGGCGACCTCGAGATAGCGGGATCGCTCGCAGAGCGTCTCGATCGAGTAGCCGCGGTGCTCGAGCACGCCGGCTTCGCCATCGATGTAGGTGATCGCCGATCGGCACGAGGCGGTGTTCGTGAAGGCCGGGTCGTAGGCCATCATCCCGAACTCGTCCTCGGTGACCTTGATCTGGCGCAGGTCCATCGCCCGGATCGTCCCGTCGGTCACCTCGAGGTCATAGGTGCGACCGGTGCGGTTGTCCGTGATCGTCAGGGTCTCCGCGCCGGTGGCCGCCACGGCGCCATCGTCGTCGGGCTTCGTCTGCTGGTCGGTCGCCATTCGCTCTCCCTTGGTTTCTCGGAGTCGGCCCAATTCTCGCACCGTCGGCCCGCGGACGGTCGTTTCTGGGAGGGTTCGCGCACGATGCCTGTCGAGCGGGTCGCCTCGGAACGTAAGCATGGGGCACTCGAGCTGTTCGCGGGCATCGACCGTCGATACGACTTCGCCGGCGCGCTGCTCAGCTTCGGCCAGGATCCGCGGTGGCGGCGGGAGATGGTCCGGGCGGTGGCTGCGCGCCCGGGGGATCGGGTTCTCGACGTCGCCACCGGCACCGGACTGGTCGCGCGGCGCCTCGTGGCGAGCTACGGCTGCTCGGTGGTCGGGATCGACCAGAGTGCCGCGATGCTGTCGGGCGCGCGGCGCGCGCTCGCCCGCCGACCCGAGCTCGCCTCGAGAATCGAGCTGGTGCAGGGCGAGGCCGAGCGGCTGCCGTTCGCCGACGGGGAGTTCGACCACCTGACCTTCACCTATCTCCTGCGCTACGTCGACGACCCGGCCGCGACGCTCGCCGAGCTGGCCCGGGTGGTCAAGCCGGGCGGGCGGATCGCCTCGCTGGAGTTCGGCCTGCCCGACCCGCCCGTGTGGCGGCCCCTTTGGAGGCTCTACACCCGCGCCGGGCTGCCCATCCTGGGACGGCCATTCGGCCGCGACTGGTACGAGGTCGGCCGTTTCCTCGGACCAAGCATCGAGTCGCTGTATGGGCGTTGGCCGCTCACGCTCCAGGCCGCGCTCTGGGAGGACGCGGGGATCTCGCGGGTCACCCAGCGCCGCATGAGCCTCGGGGGCGGGGTTGTCGTCCACGGCGTCCGCGATGCCTGAGGTCGCCGACCGCCCGGCCTTCTACGCGCTTCGGCCCGGGGGCTGGCGGGACCTGGTGACGATCCTCCATCCTCCCTACACCGCTTGGCATCTGAGCTACGTCGCGTTCGGCGCCGTCGCCGCGCCGCAGCTCCACGCCATGCGCCTGTGGGCGACGCTCGCGGCCTTCTTCCTCGCGGTCGGGGTGGGGGCGCACGCCCTCGACGAGCTGCGCGGCCGCCCGCTGCGGACTCGGCTGTCGGACCGCTCGCTTGCGATCCTCGCGGGGGCAGCCCTTGCGGGGGCGGTGGGGATCGGCGTCGCGGGGGTGGTGACCGTCTCCGCCAGCCTCGCCCCGTTCGTGGTTGCAGGCTCCTTCCTCGTGCTCGCCTACAACCTCGAGCTGTTCGGCGGCCGCTTCCACACGGACGTCTGGTTCGCGGTCGCCTGGGGCGCCTTTCCGGCTCTGACCAGCTTCTGGGCCAACGCCCTGTCGATCGGCTCGGTCACCGAGACCGTGGCCGGCGTCGGCGTCACCCTGGCCTGCCTCGCGTTGAGCGTCGCGCAGCGGCGGCTCTCGACCCCGGTGCGCGAGCTTCGCCGGCGCACGGCCTCGCTGAGCGGCGAGCAGCGACTCGCCGACGGCACGACCCGCGAGCTGACCCCGGCGGGGATCGCCGCTCCGCTCGACGCGGCGCTGAAGGCGATCTCGGCGTCCTTGGTCCTGCTGGCGGTCGCGCTCGTCGCAATCCGCCTCTGACTCCCTGGCACGCTGGACGCAATCGGGCACGCCATGGGCGTCGAAACCCGGATCAGCGCGATGGGCGGCTAGGCGGGCGGCTCGAAGAGGGTCATCGCGCGGAGCGCCTCGTAACGCTCGCCGACCTCCTCCTCGGACAGGGTCGCCACCCGCTCGACGCCGAACTCCTGGACGTTGAACGAGGCGAGAACCGTTCCGTAGGCGACCGCCCTGCGCAAAGCCTGCTCGGTGGGCTCGGTTCCCTGCACGTCGAGGTAGCCCAGGAACCCCCCGGCGAAGCTGTCGCCCGCGCCGGTCGGGTCGCGCACCTCGTCGAGCAGGACGCCGGGCAGCGCGAACGAGCCCTCCTCGGTGAACATCACGGCGCCGTACTCGCCGCGCTTGGCGATCACGATCCTCGGTCCCAGGTCCATCACCTTGCGGGCCGCCCTTGCCAGGTTCGGCTGCTCGGTCAGCATCCGGATCTCGGAGTCGTTCAGGAGCACGCAGTCGACCGTCGCGATCGCAGCCTCCAGCGAGTCGCGGGCGGTGTCGATCCAGAGGTTCATTGAATCGAGGGCGGCGAGGCGCGGGCTGCACTGCTCGCGCACCCGCCGCTGGAGGTCGGGCTGGATGTTTCCGAGGAACAGAACGTCCGCTCCGCTCGAGGCGGGGGAGAGCTTGGGCTCGAAGTCGGCGAACACCCCGAGCTCGGTGGCGTCGGTGTGGGCGAGGTTCATGTCGGCCTCGTAGTGGCCCCGCCAGCGAAAGGTCTCTCCGCTGCCCACCCGCTCGACGTCGTCGACGTTCACGCCACGGGCGCGCAGCAGCTCCAGGTGCTCGTCGGGAAAGTCGTCGCCGACCGGGCCGACGACATGGACGTCGGCGAAGAAGCCGGCCGCGAGGGCGAAGTGGACGGCCGAGCCGCCCAGCATGTGCTCGCGCTCCCCGAACGGGGTGCGCACGGAGTCGAGCGCTATCGAGCCCACTACGGTCAGCGACACGGGCGTGCATCCTAAGAGGACGCCGCCCGTGGGCGGCGGTGGCACTGCATGAGGAGGGGTTGGCGGGGGGCGATAGCGTTCCGAGCCACGATGGTCGACTCGGCGAACGGGCACAACACGCGGGCCGCCGGGCCCGACTTCCACGCGATCGGCGATTACGGCTTCCTCTCCGACTGCCACACCGGGGCACTCGTCGCCTCCGACGGGACGATCGAGTGGCTGTGCCTGCCGCGATTCGACTCGCCGAGCATCTTCGCGGCCCTGCTCGATCGCCGTGCCGGCGGCTTTCGGTTCGGGCCGGTCGGGCTGCGGGCCCCGGTCGCGCGCCGCTACGTCCCCGGCTCGAACGTGCTCGAGACGAGCTGGATGACCGACACCGGCTGGATGATCGTTCACGACGCCCTGGTCCTTGCTCCGGGAAGCGGCGAGGACACCGAGAGCGTGCGTGCGCGCGAGCTGGGACCGCGCGACGCCGAGCACATGCTCGTCCGAACGGTCGAGTGCGTCCACGGCAGGATCGAGATCGAGGCAGTCTGCGAGCCCGCCTTCGACTACGCGTCGCGGGCTCCCACCTGGAAGGTGGTGGACACCGACGGGTTCGCCGCGGACGTGAGCGGCGGCGGGGAGTCGCTGAGGCTTCTGGGCGACATCCCGATCCACATCGACGGCCCGGTCGCCCACGGCACGAGAACCCTCGAGACCGGCCAGCGGGCCTTCCTTTGCCTGTCGTGGCGCGAGGAGCTCACCGGTCCGGGCGACGCCGACGAGGCGGTCCAGTGCATCGAGGAGACGGTCAACCTGTGGCGCCGCTGGCTCGAGCGCGGGACCTTCACCGACCACCCGTGGCGCTGGACCCTTCAGCGCTCGGCGCTGGTGCTCAAGGGCCTCACCTACGAGCCGACCGGCGCCATGATCGCCGCGCTGACCACGTCGCTGCCCGAGACCCCGGGCGGCGAACGCAACTGGGACTATCGCTACACCTGGATCAGGGACGCGAGCTTCACGCTCTGGAGCCTCCACGTGATCGGCTTCGACCAGGAGGCGAGGGAGTTCATGGAGTTCGTCTCTCGGCTTTTCCACGGGCGGGGCCCCGAGACTCAGATCATGTTCGGGATCGGCGGTGAGACCGAGCTCACAGAGCGCACGCTCGACCATCTCGACGGCTACGTCGGCTCAAAGCCCGTGCGGGTCGGCAACGCGGCGTTCAGGCAGCGCCAAAACGACGTCTTCGGAGCCCTCCTCGACTCGATCTACATCCACTCCAAGACGCGCGACGGGGTGCCCGAGGCCATGGCGCCGATCGTGCTCGCTCAGGCCGAGGCCGCGAGCGACGCCTGGCGGCTCCCGGATCAGGGGATCTGGGAGGCCCGCGGCGAGCCCAAGCACTACGTCTCCTCGAAGCTCATGAGCTGGGTCGCGCTCGATCGGGCTTCGCGCCTGGCAGGCGACCGCGACCGCGAGGAGCTCGCCGAGCGCTGGCGGACCGAGGCCGACGCGGTGCGCGCCGACATCCTCGAGCACGGCGTCAGCGACCAGGGGATCTTCCGCCAGCACTACGACACAGACGCCCTCGACGCCTCACTTCTCCTGATCCCGCTGGTTCGGTTCCTGCCGGCCGCCGACGAGCGGGTTCGCGCGACGGTGCTGACGATCGCCGATCAGCTCACCGAGCACGGGCTGGTCCTCCGCTACCGCGTCGACGAGACCGAGGACGGGCTGACCGGCGTGGAGGGGACATTCACGATCTGCTCCTTCTGGCTCGTCTCGGCGCTGTCGGAGATCGGGGAGCGCAAGCTGGCCCGAAAGCTCTGCGAGCGAGTGCTCATCCACGCGACCCCGCTCGGGCTGTTCGCCGAGGAGATCGAGGCGATGAGCGGCGCCCAGCTCGGCAACTACCCGCAGGCCTTCACCCATCTCGCGCTGATCAACGCCGTGTCCCACGTGATCGCCGACGAGCAGCACGGCGAGCGCGAGGAGCCGAGCGCCGTGTTCACCGAGATGCGGGCGGCGGGAGCGGCCGGGTAGCGTCGCGCGGCCGGTCGGCCGCCTCCGGGCCGCGTCAGGCCCTCGGCCGTACACTCCGGCAGCGATGCGTGCGATCCAACTCGAGGAGTTCGGCGGCCCCGAGGCGATGAAGCTCACCGAGCTCCCCGATCCGGAACCCGCCGACGGTCAGGTCGTCGTCGACGTCTCCCGGGCCGGGATCAACTTCGCCGACACCCACGCGACCCGCGACGACTACCTGGCGGCGCAGACGCTGCCGCTGATCCCGGGGGGCGAGGTGGCGGGCCGAACCCCCGACGGACGCCGTGTCGCGGCGCTGCTCGCCAACGGCGGCTACGCGGAGAAGGTCGTGGTGCCCCAGGAGGTCCTGGTGCCGGTGCCGGACGAGGTCTCTGACGAGCAAGCGGCAGCCCTCCTGCTCCAGGGGCTCACCGCCCGCAGCCTGCTTCGGATCTCGGCCCGGCTGGAGCCCGGCGAGTCCGTCGTCATCCAGGCGGCGGGCGGGGGAACCGGATCGCTCGCCGTCCAGCTTGCCAAGCGGATGGGCGCGGGCCGGGTGATCGCGCTCGCGTCGTCGGACGAGAAGCGCAGCCTGGCGCTTCGCCTCGGTGCCGATGCCGCCGTCGACTCCCGCGCCGAGGATCTCGGGGCGGCGATCCTCGAGGCCAACGGTGGCGAGCAGGTCGACGTCGTGCTCGAGATGAGCGGCGGCGACGCGTTCGAAGCCTGCCTCGGGGCACTCGCCCCGTTCGGACGCCTGGTCACCTTCGGCCTCGCCTCGCGCCAGCCGGCCGAGATTCGAAACGTCGATCTGATGGGGACCAGCCGCGGCGTGATCGGCTTCTGGCTGATGCACCTCTTCGGGCGTCCCAAGGAGCTTCGCGAGGGGATCGGAGAGCTGCTCGGCGCGGTCGCCGCGGGTCAGCTCGAGGTTGTGATCGGGGAGACGTATCCGCTCTCGGACGCTCCCCGCGCACACGAGGAGATCGCCGCGCGAAGGACGCACGGCAAGCTCCTCCTGGATCCCACTCGGTGACCCGGTTTCGCGACCTCGGGCTCTCCGAGGAGATCCTGCGAGCGCTCGACGAGCTCAACTACTCCGATCCGACGGCGATCCAGGAGCAGGCGATCCCGGAGCTGCTCGCAGGGCGTGACGTGATCGGGCAGGCGCAGACGGGGACGGGCAAGACGGCCGCATTCGGGCTGCCGATGCTCCAGTACCTGGACCCGAGCTCCGGCGAGACCCAGGGGCTCGTCCTGACTCCGACCCGCGAGCTGTGCATCCAGGTCACTCAGGCGCTTCGCTCCTACGCCGAGCACCTTGACGTCGAGGTGATCGCCGTGTTCGGCGGGCAGGCGGTCAAGACCCAGCAGTCCAGGCTTCGCGACGGGGCCCACGTCGTCGTCGCCACCGTCGGCCGGACGCTCGACCTGATCTCGCGCGGGTCGCTCGACCTCGCATCCGCCCGGTACGTAGTTCTCGACGAGGCGGACGAGATGCTCGACCTCGGGTTCATCGACGACGTCGAGCGGATCCTTCGAATCTGCCCGGCCGGCCGGCAGACGTCGCTCTTCTCGGCCACGATCCCTCCCCCGATCGAGCGGCTCGCGGACCGCTACATGTACGACCCGACCACGATCAGGGTGACGCCGAAGCAGCTGACGGTCGATGCGATCGAGCAGGCCTACGTCGAGGTCCCGGCCCGCGGCAAGGTCGAGCGGCTGATCGAGGTGTTGAGGGCTGAGGAGCCCGAGCAGGCGATCATCTTCTGCCGCACCAAGATCGGCACCTCACGGCTCGACGACGCACTTCGGGCTCGCGGGATGCAGGTCAAGGCGCTCCACGGCGACCTCAGCCAGGGCCAGCGCGATGGGGTGATGCTCGCCTTCAAGGACCACCGGCTGCGCCTGCTCGCGGCCACCGACGTGGCCGCGCGGGGTCTCGACATCGAGCACGTGACCCACGTCATCAACTACGACGTCCCCGATGCCACCGAGTCCTACATCCACCGGATCGGGCGGACCGGCCGGGTCGGGCGGACCGGTCGGGCGATCACCTTCGTGACCGAGAAGCAGTTTCCCGAGATCGCGCGGATCGAACGCGAGGCGAAGACCAGCATCGGCGAGTGGGAGCCCCCCGAGGAGCGCCTCGAGCACGCCCCGAGGCCGAGGCGCCGCAAGCACGAGCCCGCCGCTGCTCCGCCCGAGCGGCCCGCCGAGCCCGCGCCCGACGGGCAAGCGGACGACGACGGGCTGGTCAAGCTGTTCGTCAACCGTGGCAGACGCAGCGGGATCGATGACGAGGACGTCCGCTGGGCCCTCACCGAGGGAGCGGTCGTGCCGGACGACGCGATCGGCTCGATCCGGGTGCTCGACCGGTTCTCGTTCGTCGAGCTCGACGCCGGGCACGCGGAGCAGGCGCTCGAGCGGCTCGAGGGAACGAAGCTGAAGGGCAAGCAGATCCGCGTCGAGTACGCCCGCGGCTAGCGGGGCGGGCGTCGGCAGGCCCTCGGGATGGTCCCGGCAGCACTTCTGGCGGTCGCCTACCTGCTCGCGGCTCCCTCGAGCGCCGACCTGGCCGCCCAGACCTTCCGCTCGGATCTGTTCTCGTCGCACGGCTTCCTGCTCTGGAATGACTTCTGGTACGGGGGCCACTACCTGCCTGGGTACAGCGTGCTCTTTCCGCCGCTCGGCGCCGCGATCGGCCCGCGGGCGGTCGGGGCGCTGTCGGCGGTCGCGGCGGCCGCGCTGTTCGCGGCCCTGGCTCGGCGCGCCTACGGTGCGCGCGCAGGGCTCGCGGTCCTGTGGTTCGGGGCGGGGACGGCCACGATGCTGTTCACCGGCCGCCTCACCTTCGCGCTCGGGGTCGCGGTGGGGGCGGGGGCGCTCCTGGCGCTTCAGCGGCGGCGGCTGGCCACCGCCGTCCTGCTCGCCGCGCTGACCTCGTGCGCAAGCCCGGTCGCCGGCCTGTTCGTCGCCCTGGCGGGAGTTGCCGTCGCCTTCGCGGGCGATCGCCGCGGGGGCGCCGCGATCGCCGCGGGCGCGGTGGGCGCGGCGGCGCTTCTGTCGCTGGCGTTCCCGACCGGCGGCGTCGAGCCGTTCGCGTTCTCGGCTCTGGTGCCGGTGCTGCTCGTTGCGGCGGCCGGGCTCATCCTCCTGCCGCCGGAAGAGGCGACGCTCCGCTGGGCGATCGCCGTCTACGCGATCGCCTCGATCGTCGCCTTCGCGATCCCCAACCCGGTGGGCGGCAACATGGCTCGCCTCGGAGCGCTGGCCGCCGGCCCCGCTCTTGCCCTCGGTCTGACCGGCCGCCGGCCCGTCGCCCTGGCGGTCCTCGCGCTGCCGTTGCTCTACTGGCAGTGGGTGGCGCCCGTTCGCGATCTCGCGGCGGCGTCGGGGGACCCGTCGGTGAGGGCGGGCTACTACGCGCCCCTGCTGGGCGAGCTTTCGCGCCGGACCGGGGGAGCACCCGTCCGGGTCGAGATCCCGCCGACCAGGAATCGCTGGGAGGCGACCTACGTGGCGCCGCGCTTCTCGCTCGCGCGGGGCTGGCTTCGCCAGCTCGAGTCCGATGACTTCGACCTGTTCACAAACGGAAACCTGACCGCGACGGCGTACCGCGACTGGCTTTATGCGCGCGGGGTCAGCTACGTCGCGGTGTCCGACGCGGAGCCCGACTACCTGTCGCGCGATGAAGAGGCGCTGATCGCGACCGGCCCGTCGTACCTGAAGCCTCTTTGGTCCGATCCGCATTGGCGCCTCTACCGGGTCCTCGGCTCGCCCGGCCTGCTGTCCGACGCATCGCGGCCCGCCCGCCCGTCGCGGGGCGCGCGACTCACCGGGCTCGGCCCCGCCGACTTCACGGTCGCCGCCTCGCGACCCGAGGAGCTGCTCGTGCGGCTCCACTACACGCCGTATTGGTCCGTCGCGTCGGGCAGCGCATGTGTCGAGCGAGACGGCGAATGGACCCGCATCACTGTCGAGCAGCCGGGCTCGACCCGGGTCGCGGCGCGGTTCAGCCTCTCGGGCCTGCTCGGCCGCGACCGCCGATGCTCGGAATAGCGCTCGCGCTTGCATCCAGCGTCGCCTGGGGCGTCTCGGACTTCCTGGGCGGCCTTCAGGCCCGGCGGATCTCGGCCCTCACGGTTCTCCTGGTCAGCCAGCCGGTCGGCCTCGTCCTGGCGCTCGGGGTCGCCCTCGTGTTCGGCGGCGATCCGCTCAGCACCCGCGACGCGGCGATCGCGGTCGGGGCCGGGGCCGTGGTGGTGCTGGCGCTCGCCGCCTTCTACCGCGCCATGGCCCTCGGCTCGGTGACCGTCGTCGCGACGATCGGCGCCCTGGGGGTCCTCGGGCCGGTCGCGGCGGGGGTGGCGCAGGGAGACCGGCCCGCCGCGATCCAGGCGGTCGGCGCCGTGGCCGGCATCGTCGGCGTGATCCTGGTCACCCGCTCTCCCGACCCGGAGTGGCGATCGGCGGGACGCGCGTCCGTCGGCCTCGCGGCGCTCGCGGCGCTCGGGTTCGGCGCCTTCCTGTTCGCGCTCGATGTGACTTCCGGTCCCCAGCCGGCCTGGACGATCGTGGCGGCGCGGGTCGGCGGGGTGGCGATGCTCGCCGTCGTCGCGGCCGCGGTTCGGCCTTCGACGCGGATCGAGGCCTCGCTGCTCCCGATCCTGCTCGCGATCGGGGTCTTCGACGTGACGGCCAACTCGCTCTTCGCGCTCGCCACCAACCACGGCTTGCTCTCGCTGGTCGCCGTCGGCGGATCGTTGTACTCCCTGGTGACCGTGCTGCTGGCCCGCTTCGTGCTCGGTGAGCGACTCGCCCGGGCGCAACTCGGCGGCCTCGTGATGGCCCTGGTCGGCGTGGTGCTGATCGCCGCCGGCGCCTAAGAGCGCGCCGCGATCTCGATTCCGAGCAGGTCCTCGAGCCGCGTGATCGTCTCGGCGGGGTCTCGGTGGAGGATCGCCGTCATGCCGACGGCCTCGGCGCCGGCGCAGTTCTCGCGCAGGTCGTCGACGAACACGCACTCGCGGGGCTCGGACCCGAGTCGCTCGGCCGCAAGGAGGTAGATCTCGGGCTTCGGCTTGTGGAGGCCGACCTCGGCCGAGATCACAGAGGTGTCGAAGAGCTTGGTGAGCATGTCGCGGTTGTAATGGGAGGTGCTCCACGAGTTCGACACCAGCCCCGTCCGGACGCCCGCGGCGCGGGTGGCGGCGACGGCCCCGAGCATCGGCTCGTACGGCTTCATGCCCGCGAACATGTCGTCGATCAGCCCTGCGGGCTCGGCGAGACCGAGCCGCTTCGCGAACCGAAGCTCGAACTCGCCCTCCGAGAGATCGCCGGTCTCCAGGCTCCGCAGCTCGGCGCGGGCATCCTGGTCGTCGCGGAACAGGTTTCTCACCGTTTCGGCCTCGAGGTCGTTGCGGGCGCAGAACTCGGCGAAGCTCTCCCACACGGAGGTCGTCAGGACGCCGCCGAAATCGATCAGCAGGGCGGTGTGCCGGACGGGCTCGGGCATAGGATTGCCTGCCATGGCGGACGAGGCTATCGACCAGGCGGACGAGGCAATCGACGGGCCGGGCGTGGAGGCCTGGTTCGCCGACAACGTTCCCGGCGCCCAGGCGCCCCTCGCCTTCGAGCGCATCTCCGGCGGCCGCTCCAATCTGACCTACGGAGTGCGCGATGCGGCCGGTGGGCGCTGGGCGCTGCGGCGCCCCCCGCTGGGCGAGCGCCTCGCCTCGGCTCACGACATGGCCCGCGAGCACCGGATCCTCTCCGCCCTGGGAGGGACCGACGTGCCGGTGCCGCCCGTGGTCGGCCTCTGCGAGGACGACTCCGTGAACGGCGCCCCGTTCTACGTCATGGAGTTCGTCGACGGGCCGATCCTGCGCTCGCGCTCCGAAGCGGAGGCGGAGTTCGACGAGCCGGAGCGATCGGCGATCGGCGATCGGGTGGTCGACACGCTGGTGGGCATCCACGCGATCGACCCCGATCAGGTCGGCCTCGGCACGCTTGGGAAGAAGCAGGACTACGTCGCCCGACAGCTCCACCGCTGGCAGGGGCAGTGGGAGAAGTCGCGAACCGAGCAGCTCGCCGTCATCGATGACGTTCATCGCCGGCTCTCGGAGCGGATTCCCGAGCAGGGCCCGGCGACGGTCGTGCACGGCGACTATCGACTCGACAACATGATCCTCTCGGCCTCGGGTGAGGTGGCGGCGGTGGTCGACTGGGAGCTCTGCACCCTGGGCGACCCGCTTGCCGACGTCGGGATGCTGATCGTCTACTGGTCGGAGCCCGGCGACGAGCTGATGCCGCTTTTCGAGGCCCCGACGACGGCGCCCGGATTTCCTGGACGCGAGGAGGTTCGCGAGCGCTATGCACGCGCCTCGGGGCGGGACCTCTCAGAGATCGACTTCTACGTCGCGCTCGCCTGGTGGAAGCTGGCGATCATCCTTCAGGGCGTCTATGCCCGCTACTCGGCGGGACAGTACGGCGAGGCCGACGAGCGGATCGAGGAGTTCGCGACGATCGTCGGGCGGCTGGCGAACGCCGCCGACGAGGCCGAGCGGCGGCTCGGCTGACCCTCCGCCGTCTCTAGGCCCGGGCCGGCTCGGGCTGAACCGGGGCCTTGACGCCGCCGGCGCTCGGCTCGTCGTCTGGCTCCTTCGCCCACCGATGGAGCTCGCGCCGCGCGATCACGACCTTGTGGACCTCGTCGGGGCCATCGGCGACCCGGAGCATCCGGGAGAACCGCCACATCCAGGCGAGCGGCGTGTCGTCGGACATCCCGAGCGCTCCGTGGACCTGGATCGCTCGGTCGAGGACGTCCATGACCACGTTGGCGGCGATCACCTTGATCATCGAGATCTCCTGGCGGGCGGCGCGCTTGCCGGCCGTGTCCATCTTCCAGGCGGCGTAGAGGGTCAGGAGCCTTGCCTGGTCGACCTCCATCCGGGAGAGGGCGACGAAGTCCTGGATGAACTGCTTCTCGGACAGCTTGCCGCCGAACGTCTCGCGCTCGTTGGCGCGGCGGCTCATCAGCTCGATCGCTCGCTCGGCGGTCCCGATCGCTCGCATGCAGTGGTGGATGCGCCCCGGCCCGAGCCGATCCTGGGCGATCACGAATCCTGCCCCGCGCTCGCCGAGCAGGTTGGCCGCAGGCACGCGGCAGTCCTCGTAGAGGATCTCGCAGTGCCCCGGCCCGCCGGCATGGCCCATCACCGAGACGGGGCGGACCAGGTCGAACCCCGGGTTGTCGGTCGGAACGAGAATCATGCTCGCCCGGGCGTACGGGTGGGCGTCGGGCTCGGTCACGCACATGACGATCGCCAGCTCGGCGCCGACCGCGCCTGACGTGAACCACTTGTGCCCGTTGATCACCCACTCGTCGCCGTCGAGCTCGGCGCGGGTTCGCAGGGTGGTCGGGTCCGAGCCCGAGACCTCGGGCTCGGTCATCGAGAAGCAGCTGCGGATCTCGCCCTCGAGCAGCGGCCGCAGCCAGCGGTCGAGCTGCTCGTCGGTGCCGTGCTCGGCGACGATCTCCATGTTCCCGGTGTCCGGGGCCGAGCAGTTGAAGGCCATCGGGGCGATCGCGGGACTGCGGCCCATCTCCTCGCAGAGCACCCCGTACTCCCAGTTCCCGAGTCCGGCGCCGTAGCGGTCATCCGGCATGAACAGGTTCCACAGCCCCTGCTCGCGAGCCTTGGCGCGAATCTCCACCAGGATCTTCGGGTACGGCGTGCCGGGCGCCACCTCCTCGTCGAGCGCCCGCATCGCGTCGACCTCGGCGGGATAGACCTGTTCCTCCATGAAGGCCCGAATCCGGCCGCGCAGCTCCTCGACCTGCTGCGTGACGTCGAAGTCCATCAAGCGGAGCCTAGACGACACGCGCCCGATCCACCGAGTCCCGCTGCCCGCGCAGCCGTTTGGGCGGGGCGTGCGCTGCTCAGCCGGCCGTTGCCGAGGCTTCGGCGGCCTTCCGGAGCTGGCGTTGACGCTGGCGGTGGAGGCCGATCTGGGCGGCGAACAGCCCGCCGATCGCCAGGGCGGCGACGCTGATCGAGGGGATCAGCACGCTCCTCGGCACGTGCTCCTTGGTGATCAACGTGATCGAGGACGCGATCAGGACGATGCCGAGGGCGTTGCGGAGCAGGCCGGTCGGCACCTTGACCGCGAGCTGGCTGCCGATCAGGACTCCCGGGATCGAGCCGACGAGGATGTTGGCCGCGAGGCCGAGGTCGACGTTGCCACCCACCCAATGTGCGATCCCGGCCGCCCACAGGAGAATGGCGGCGTGGAAGACGTCCGTGCCGACCACTCGCTGCGGGGTGAGTCGGTAGCCCGCGATCAGGACGAGCGCGATCAGCGTGCCGCTCCCGGCCGAGGTCAGGCCGATCACGAAGCCGGTCACCGCGCCGGTCATGATCGCGACCACGATGTGGCGCCGGTAGAGGTGCATCGCGTAGCGCTCCGGGATCACGTCGCGCAGGAAGAGGGCCCGGATCAGGGACGCGACGCCGACCACGAGAAGGGCCGAGGCCACCATTCCGAGCACCACCTTGTTGACCTCGTCCTCGCCGTAGCTT